>PKWO01000577.1 GCA_003132085.1 Oxalobacteraceae bacterium
CACATCGTTCGGCCATTTCAACCGGGCGTCGACGTCGAACTGCGCCAGCACCTCGGCAATGACCACGCCAATCGCCAGCGGCAAACCCAGTAGCGCCTGCGCCGGCAAGCGAAATTTCCATGCCAGCGAAAACGTCAGCGTCGCTCCTGCCGCAGAATGCCATGTGCGTCCGGCGCGCCCCCTGCCGGCTGTTTGCGTTTCGGCAAGCAACAATGCCGGGCCGGACAAATGCTCCAGAGCGGCCAGCAGATCGGCGTTGGTCGAACCGGTTTCCGCAACCAGCTTGATTGCCACTTGCTGCGCAGTTGGACGGCATAAGACGCTTACAGATTCAATAGAGAGTGGTGAGGTCATGCAGCACATTGTAACGGTATGGCCCGCAGACCGGTAGCCCGGAGAAACAAGCGAGTTGCAAATCGGCATGAAAAATGGTCGCCGGCGTCCCACAATGTTTCTTTGGGTGACGCACTATNNCCCTTAAACTGGCGGCATGCAGAAAAACGCGCCGCCCACTCTTACCGTCATTCGACAAGATCAAACCATCGTGTGTGCCGGCGGCGCGTGGCTGGTACACGCGCTGGCCGGCGAAGGCACCATGCCCCGCATCATGTCTGCGCTGCAAGGCTTGCCGACCGACGGGCCGGCAGCGTGGGATTTGTCGCAAATCAGCGCATTGGACCACATCGGCGCGCAATTGCTGTGGAATGCCTGGGGCAAGGCGCGACCGCCGCAATTGAAAATTTCGGCGCCGCATGAAAATTTCTTTAAATTGTTCGAACAAACGGGAGAGCTGGCGTTGCCGTCGCCAAGCCGCCGACAACAATCGGCGCTCTCGCTGATCAAAGAAAAACTCGACGGCTTCAGCGAGCACACCCTCGGTTTTCTGGCGTTGATCGGACAGTTGATATTGGATCTGGGCAGCTTTGCCGGCAATCCGCGACGCGGACCGTGGAAAGAAATTTCAGCCAATGTGTTTCACATCGGCTATCAGGCGCTGGGGATCACCGCGCTGGTCGGTTTCCTGATTGGCGTGGTACTGTCCTATCTGTCCTCGCAGCAACTGCATACGTTTGGCGGCGACGTCTACCTGGTCAATATTCTCGGCATGAGCATTATCCGCGAATTGGGGCCGCTGTTGGCGGCGATCCTGGTGGCGGGCCGGTCCGGCTCCGCGATCACCGCCCAACTCGGGGTAATGCGCGTCACCGAAGAACTGGATGCGATGCTGGTAATGGGCCTGCCGCATGGATTTCGCCTGGTGATGCCGAAAGTCATTGCACTGGCGATCTCGATGCCGTTGTTGGTCATTTGGACCGATGCGATGGCCCTGATCGGCGGCATGATAGCCGCCAAGCTGGAGTTGGGGCTGGAGCCCAGTTATTTCATACAAAAACTTCCGGATGCCGTGCCGCTGGCGAACTATTGGATCGGCATCGGCAAAGGCGTTGCATTCGGCAGTTTGATTGCACTGGTAGCCTGCCATTTCGGCCTGCGCATCAAGGCCAATACCGAAAGCCTTGGCGAAGGGACAACCACCTCCGTAGTCGCGTCCATTACCATTGTGATTGTGGCCGACGCAGTGTTTTCAATCGTGTTCAACAATGTGGGTTATTGATGCCGGACGCCAATCAACCAATCATTCAGATTCAACATTTGTGGACGCAATACGGCGACTATGTGGTGCACCAGGATTTGAATCTGGAAATCCAGCCGGGCGAGATCGTGTCCCTGGTCGGCGGATCCGGTTCCGGCAAGACTACGCTGTTGCGGCAAATTCTGGGACTCGAGCGCCCGGCGCAGGGCACAGTGCGGGTGTTTGGTGAAGATATACAAACGGCCGACACGGCGCAACTGCAGCAATTGCGCAACCGCTGGGGTATGCTATTTCAACATGGCGCACTGTTTTCCGCGCTGAACGCGTTTGACAACGTGGCGCAGCCGATGCGCGAATTGCGTACGTTGCCGGAGGACTTGATTTGCGATGCAGTTTTATTGAAGCTGCACATGGTCGGCATTTCAGCGGAAGACGGCATGAAGATGCCGGCGGATTTGTCTGGAGGTATGATCAAACGGGTAGCATTGGCGCGCGCGTTGGTGCTGGAACCGGAACTGCTCCTTTTGGATGAACCGACTGCGGGGCTCGATCCAAATTTATCCGATAGTTTTGTCGCGTTGATTCAATCTTTGCGTGAAGAGATGCGACTCACGCTGGTAATGGTCACGCACGATCTGGATACGCTGTTTTCTCTTTCAACCAAAATCGCGGTACTGGCAGACAAAAAGGTGATCGCGATGGGAACACCGGACGAAGTAGTGAAGCTGCCCCACCCTTTCATCAAAGAATTTTTCCTGGGGGCGCGCGGTCTGCGCGCTTTGGAAGGTTTGCACGCATCGGCGCAAACCAGCAAATAAACTGGAAACGCATCATGGAAAATAAGGCTCACGCATTATTGGCAGGTCTGTTCACACTGGTTCTGCTGATTATCGCGATACTCATCGCGCTCTGGTTCAACCGCGACAAAGGCGGCCGTATCCCCTATGAAATAGCGACCAAGCTATCCGTTCCGGGACTCAATCCGCAAGCCGCCGTGCGCTATCGCGGGCTGGACGTGGGGCGGGTCGATGCAATCGGCTTCGACCCCAAAGTGCCGGGCCAAATCGTCGTGCTGCTCAGCGTCAAGCCCGATACGCCGATCACGAAATCAACCTATGGAACGCTCGGTTATCAAGGCATAACCGGAATCGCCTATGTGCAACTGGATGATGACGGCAGCAACCCGGTTCGCGTGAAGAGCGACAAAGACAATATCGCGCGAATAGAAATGCGCGCCAGCCTGTTCGATAAATTGCAAACCAAGGGGCTGGCGATCCTGGAAAGAACCGAAGAACTGACCAAACGCTTCAACGCGTTGCTCGCCCCGGAAAATCAAAAAGCGATGCTGGCCGCGTTCGACAACGTCAGCCTGGCGGCCACCGAAATCGAGGCGATCCCGAAACAACTGGAACCGACTCTGGTCAAATTACCGGCCATGACCTCGGAGGCGACCCAGACGCTGGCGTCGATGAAAAAGTTGGCAAACGATACGAGCGCGTTAAGCAATAACCTGAATACGCTGGCGACGAATTTGCAGGCCCCGGATGGCGCGGTAGCAAAATTATCGACCGCTATCGATCAAGTCGGCGCAGTGGCGGAAAAAATCGAAGATCAGGCGCTGCCGCTGACGCACGACGTGCGGACCTCGATGCGTTCGCTCGACCGCACGCTCGACCATTTGAATGAAACTCCTCAAAGCATACTGTTCGGCTCCCGTATGACGCCAGGCCCCGGAGAACCCGGCTTCAGTACTCCCTCAAAATAATGCGCGATCATGAAAAAAAATCTTGAAATCCTGTTGGCGGCACTGTTCGCGTTCGGCTGCGTCGCGCTCGGCGGCTGTGCCGTCTACAAGGCGCCGCCGCAAGCCATGTTCGATTTCGGGCCGCTACCGGCGGCGGCTGCTGCGTCCGGCCTTGACGGTTTGCGCCCGATCGGCGTTGCGGAACCCAGCGTGCCGCCCTGGCTGGACAGCCATGAAATGTATTACCGCTTGAACTACGCGAACGATCTGCAATTGCACCCTTATGCGAATAGCCGCTGGTCGATGCCGCCGATACAGCTGTTCGAACAACGCTTGAAATTGCGCATTGCCCAGGCCGGAGGACAGGTCTTGTCGGCATCCGAGAGCGCCAGTAATGTGCCATTGGTGCTGCACATCGAGGCTGACGACTTCACCCAAACATTCGATAGCCCCGCACATAGCGGCGGTCAGGTTGCGCTGCGTGCTTCGGTATTCAGCGGCCGCGGTCTACTGGCCCAGAAGTCGTTTTCCAGGCAGGCCGATGCGCCAAGCGCGGACGCCGGCGGCGGCGCCAAGGCCCTCGCCATAGCCAGCGACGCGGTCATTGCCGAAATCCTGCAATGGCTGACCGAACTGCCGCCGAAACAATAATGGAGGCGCCGGAAACGCCGCATCGCGAACCAGCCGGCGCCTCTGCATTTGCACGCGCCGGGCTGCTGGCATACGGGCTGCTGATCGTCTATGCCAGTTGGTTCCCCTTCACCGGCTGGCGCGACATCGGCGTGCCGGCGCTGGCTTATCTGCGGGCGCCGCTGCCGCACTACTGGACGGCATTCGACGTGGCGACCAACGTGGTCGGCTACATCCCGTTCGGCATCCTCTTGGTATGCTCGCTCTACCCCCGCGTGCGCGGCACGCCGGCCGTGGTGCTGAGCGTGCTGTGCGGCATCCTGCTGTCCGGGTCGATGGAGGCAGTGCAAACTTTCCTGCCCAGCCGCGTCGCGTCCAATCTCGATCTGATTACGAATAGCGCGGGCGCTTGCATAGGCGCAATTGCCGGCGCGCTGCTGACGCCCAGCCTGTTGCAGGAAAGCCGTTTCCTATGGCTGCGGCGACGCTGGTTTTCGGCAGAGGCGAGTCGCGGCTTGATCGTGCTGGCGCTGTGGCCGCTGGCGCAAATCTATCCGCAAGGGTATCTGTTCGGTCACGGCCAATTAACGCCCATTCTCTCCGCATGGCTGTCGGCCCTGCTCGATACCAGTATCGACTTGGCTAACTACTTGCGCCCCGGCGCCATGCTGACGGTGGAACAATACTGGATGTCCGAAACCATCATCACGGCCTGCGG
>PKWO01000188.1 GCA_003132085.1 Oxalobacteraceae bacterium
GATATCTATGCCGGCATTGAATGGCAAGAAGGTTCCGACGGCGCCAAGAAATTAATTGCATTCCTGATCAAGGAGATGGGCGTCACGAAGATTCGCTTCCCGGAAACTTCGGGTATCGGTATCAAGCCGGTATCGCGCGAAGGCACCGAGCGACTGGTGCGCAAGGCGATCCAATATGCGATCGACAACGACAAGCCGTCGTTGACGATCGTTCATAAAGGCAACATCATGAAGTATACCGAAGGCGGTTTCCGCGACTGGGCCTATGGGCTGGCGCAGAAAGAGTTTGGCGCCGAATTGATCGACGGTGGGCCATGGTGCAAATTCAAGAATCCAAAGACAGGTAAGGACATCATTGTCAAAGATGTAATTGCCGACGCGTTCTTGCAACAAATCCTGTTGCGTCCGAATGAGTACAGCGTGATTGCCACCCTGAACCTGAACGGCGACTACATTTCCGACGCGCTGGCGGCGCAAGTCGGCGGTATCGGCATCGCACCGGGTGCCAACTTGTCGGATTCGGTCGCGATGTTCGAAGCAACGCACGGCACCGCGCCGAAATATGCCGGCAAGGATTATGTCAATCCAGGCTCATTGATTCTTTCTGCCGAAATGATGTTGCGTCATATGGGCTGGCTGGAAGCGGCTGATTTGATTATCAACTCAATGGGAAAATCCATCACCGCGAAGAAAGTCACCTACGACTTTGCGCGTCTGATGGAGGGCGCGACCCAGGTATCGTGCTCCGGCTTTGGCGACGTGATGATCGAAAATATGTAATTTTCTCGCTGTTGAAGCGAGTTTGGCAAGATAAAAAAGACCGGATTCAATCCGGTCTTTTTTATTTGGACTGCACCCGGGCAGGGAGCGCCAATAAAAAAGGCCCCACGTGAGAAGGGCCTTTTAAGCGTTGACTAACCTACAATCAGGGAGCTTGAATGTTGGAAGCTTGCTTGCCTTTCGGGCCTTGCGTGACTTCGAATTGGACTTTTTGACCTTCTTTTAGGGTCTTGAAGCCATTCATCTGGATTGCGGAGAAGTGGGCGAACAAATCNNGTTGAACCACTTGACGGTACCTGTTGCCATAAAAGCGTCTTTCTATTATTGACTAATCACACGAGCCGTAAAAGCAAGAAGCCTCGCGTAACGCTGCCCCCTCCTAAAACTTGCTCACTTCATATTGAGAAGCGTCACACAGCCACACCTATCAATAATTATCATTGTTCCTGCAAAAAAAATAAAAGTCAAGGCGATTTTGTCAGTAAGACAAATATTTTTGTGCCTGCCACCATACAAACAACTCTTGATTTACGACAATTGATCGTCATCTGCGTTCAATCAAGAAAGCGCGTAATATCGATATAAATAGGAATTACCTGTCACCTTCAGGCATTGCGCAGACCGATGATCGAATTAGAATAGACGTATGGCAACCAGGAATGAGAACGATACCGTGCTGGTTCGGCAGGAGCAGAAGCTTAAGCCGCCGCCGATGTATCAAGTGATTTTATTGAACGACGACTACACGCCTATGGAATTCGTGGTGGCCATCGTTCAAGAGTACTTCAATAAAGATCGCGAAACCGCGACACAGATCATGTTGCAAGTGCATCGCGATGGAAAAGGAATGTGCGGCGTGTATCCTAAAGATATAGCGTCCACTAAAGTGGAACTGGTGTTAACCCACGCTCGAAAAGCAGGACACCCCCTGCAATGCGTGATGGAGGAAGTATGATNNGCACATGGCGTTTGTCGAAGCGCGACAAGCTCGCCATGAGTTCATCACCGTCGAGCATTTGCTGCTGGCGTTGCTGGATAACCCGTCGGCGGCGGAAGTAATGCGTGCGTGCGCGGTGAATATAGACGACTTGCGCAAGACCTTGACCAATTTCATCGGCGATAACACGCCGACGGTGCCGGGTGCGAGTGAGGTCGACACGCAGCCGACGTTGGGATTTCAGCGGGTGATACAACGTGCGATCATGCACGTTCAATCTGCATCCAACGGCAAGAAGGAAGTGACCGGAGCAAATGTGCTGGTTGCCATTTTTGGCGAAAAGGATTCGCACGCGGTCTATTATTTGCACCAGCAGGGTGTGACGCGGCTGGACGTCGTCAATTTCATTTCGCACGGCGTGCGCAAGGACCAGCAGGCCGACGCGCAAAAAGCGCCGGAAGGCGCGGAAGATGGCCAAGTAGAAGGGCAACAGAAAGAAAGCCCGCTTGATCAATTCACGCAAAATCTGAATAAGCTCGCCGCAGAAGGCAAAATTGATCCATTGATCGGCCGGGAATCCGAAGTCGAGCGCGTGATTCAAACTCTGTGCCGGCGCCGCAAGAACAACCCGCTGCTGGTGGGCGAAGCCGGCGTCGGCAAGACGGCGATTGCCGAGGGATTGGCGTGGCGTGTCACGCAAGGCGACGTGCCGGAGATTCTACAGAATGCGGTAGTGTATTCGCTGGACATGGGCGCGCTGTTGGCCGGAACCAAATATCGGGGCGATTTCGAGCAACGCTTGAAAGCCGTATTGAAGCAGTTGAAAGACAACCCGAACGGCATCCTGTTCATCGACGAAATTCACACCATTATCGGTGCGGGGTCGGCATCGGGCGGTACGCTCGACGCGTCAAATTTGTTGAAGCCGGCGCTAGCCAGCGGACAGCTTAAATGTATCGGCGCGACTACCTATACGGAATACCGTGGCGTGTTTGAGAAGGACCACGCACTCTCTCGCCGATTCCAGAAAATCGACGTCAATGAACCGACGGTGGAACAAACGGTGCAGATTCTGCGTGGCTTGAAATCGCGCTTTGAAGAACATCATGGCGTCAAATATACGGCGTCTGCATTGACCTCGGCGGCCGAATTGGCGGCGCGTTTCATCAATGATCGCCATTTGCCGGACAAGGCGATCGACGTGATCGACGAGGCCGGTGCGGCACAACGTATTTTGCCGAAGTCCAAACAGAAAAAAACCATCGGGAAAGCCGAGATCGAAGAAATCATCTCGAAGATCGCCCGCATTCCTCCGCAATCGGTCAATCAGGACGATCGTGCCAAATTGCAGACTATTGACCGCGATTTGAAAAATGTCGTGTTCGGTCAGGAACCGGCTATCGAGGCACTGTCGTCGGCGATCAAAATGGCGCGCGCAGGTTTGGGCAAAACCGACCGGCCTATCGGCTCCTTTCTGTTTTCCGGCCCGACCGGTGTCGGCAAGACTGAAGTGGCAAAGCAACTTGCTTTCATTCTCGGGATTGAGTTGATTCGCTTCGACATGTCCGAATATATGGAACGCCATGCGGTGAGCCGTTTGATCGGTGCGCCGCCGGGTTATGTCGGGTTCGATCAAGGCGGCTTGCTGACCGAAGCGATTACGAAGAAACCGCATGCAGTGCTGCTGCTGGACGAAATTGAAAAGGCCCATCCGGATATTTTCAATATCCTTTTGCAGGTGATGGATCACGGCACATTGACGGATAACAATGGGCGCAAGGCGGATTTCCGCAATGTGATCATTGTAATGACCACCAATGCGGGCGCGGAAAGCTTGCAAAAGCGTTCGATGGGCTTCACCGGAAAGAAAGAGTCCGGCGACGAGATGGAAGACATCAAGCGCATGTTCACGCCGGAATTCCGCAACCGCATCGACGCGATCATCAGCTTCGGCGCGCTGAATGAAGAAATCATTCTGCGCGTTGTCGACAAATTCCTGATGCAGCTCGAGGAACAATTGCACGAGAAAAAGGTGGAGGCAATCTTTACCGACAATCTACGCAAGTTCCTGGCGAAAAAAGGCTTTGACCCATTGATGGGTGCGCGTCCGATGGCACGTCTGATTCAAGACATGATACGCAAGGCCTTGGCCGATGAACTGTTGTTTGGGAAACTGGTGACCGGCGGCCGCGTGACAGTAGATCTCGATGACAAAGATCAGATCAAGCTGGATTTTTTCGAGGGAGATGTGCTGCCTCCATCGGCGCCGCCGGAGACCGTCGAAGTGGAATAAATGTTCTGCATCGCGGAAATTGAAAACCCGGATTCGCGCGAGCGGTTCGGGTTTTTGTTACATTGCTACATGACGTTCGTTATGTAATTTGTGAGACTCCCAATGAATACTGAAACGACAATGCAGCAGGCTGCGTTAGTGATCGGGGCAGGGGATGCGACCGGTGGAGCAATTGCCAAGCGTTTTGCACAAGCGGGCATGATTGCCTGTGCGACGCGCCGCAGTGCCGACAAGTTGCAACCGCTTATTGATGAGATTCAGCTTGCCGGCGGGCAGGCCCGCGGGTTCGCTTCCGACGCGCGCAAGGAGGAAGAGGTCATCCAATTGATCGAAGAGATCGAGCGCGATGTCGCACCGATAGAGGTCATGGTATTCAACATCGGGGCCAACGTACCTTGCAGCATTCTAGATGAAACCGCGCGCAAGTATTTCAAGATTTGGGAGATGGCCTGCTTTGGCGGGTTTTTGGTCGGACGTGAAGTGGCCAAGAGAATGGTGACCAGGGGTCGGGGAACCATTATCTTCACCGGCGCTACTGCCGGTTTGCGCGGTTCGGCAAATTTTGCCGCTTTCGCCGGTGCCAAGCATGCGCTGCGGGCGCTGGCCCAGAGCATGGCACGGGAACTTGGTCCAAGAGGCATTCATGTCGCGCACGTGGTCGTCGACGGCGCGATCGATACCGAGTTCATTCGAGAGAACNNTCCCGGAACGTTATGCGATGAAGGATCAGGATGGCATCCTGAACCCGGATCATATCGCCGAAAATTATTGGCATCTTCATGCGCAACCGCGCGATGCCTGGACGCATGAACTCGATCTGCGGCCCTGGATCGAACGCTGGTAGATCAATCAAACGGAGACCTAAGCGATGGCCAAGCAAGTCGAGTTCTTTTTTGATTTCGGTAGCCCCTATACTTATTTGGCGTATCACCAACTGCCGAAGATCGCCAAGGCCGGCAACGCCGATATTGTGTGGCGTCCGATTCTGCTGGGCGGCGTGTTCCAGGCAACCGGAAATCATAGTCCCGTCGAAGTACCGCTTAAAGGGAAGCATTTGGCAGTGGATTTACTGCGCTGGGCAAAGCAGTTCGGGGTGAGCATGCAAATGAATCCGCATTTCCCAATTAATACGCTGTCCCTGATGCGCGGGGCGGTTGCCATGCAACTGCGCAGCGATGCCGAGTTCCATCGTTATCTGGCGGCAATCTTTAGCGCGATGTTTGAAAATCCGCGCAATCTCGGGCTTGCCGGAGAAGTCGCTGCGGTGCTTCAGGAGGCCGATTTCGACCCCGCTCAATTCATGGCAATGATTAGTGAGCCGGCGGTCAAAGATCAGCTGAAGAAAAATACCACCGAGGCGATCGAGCGTGGCGTGTTCGGCGCCCCGACCTTCTTTGTCGGCAACGACATGTACTGGGGCCAGGATCGGTTGCATTTCGTTCAACAGGCATTGGCTTAGTGTCTAGTATCGTGTCGCGCGCAATGCCTCGGCGCATTCCCGCACCAATGCCGGGCCGCGATAAATTAGCCCGGTATATAGCTGCACCAGTGACGCACCGGCATCGAGTTTTGCTTGCGCGTCTTGCGCCGACAGGATGCCGCCGACACCGATGATCGGCAAGGCGTCGCCCAGTTCGGCTTTTAACGTTCGGATGACCGTGTTTGACATTTCAAACACCGGGGCGCCCGACAGCCCGCCGATTTCCTCTGCATGGGCAAGACCTTTGACTGCATCGCGGGAGATTGTGGTGTTGGTGGCAATGACCCCGTCGATCCGGTGCCGCAGCAGCGCGCCGGCGATGTCGTGAATTTGTTCGCTGTCGATGTCGGGAGCAATCTTCAGTGCAATCGGCACGTAGCGTCCGTGGCGGTCCGCCAGGCGACGCTGCGCATCTTTCAACGTACCCAGCAGCGCATCGAGTTCCGCCCCATCCTGTAACTGGCGCAGATTTTTGGTGTTGGGCGACGAGATGTTGATCGCCACATAGCTTGCATACGGATAGACCTTCTCCAGGCACAGCACGTAATCGTCCACCGCGCGTTCGATCGGCGTATCGGCATTTTTGCCGATGTTCAGGCC
>PKWO01000024.1 GCA_003132085.1 Oxalobacteraceae bacterium
AGGTGCTGCTGATGGACGAGCCATCCGAAGGACTGGCGCCGCGGATCGTCGCTGAAGTGGGCCGCGCGATTCAACAGCTCAAGAGTGAAGGCTTATCGATCATCCTGGTCGAGCAGAACTTCAAACTTGCGCTCGATCTGGCGGATGAGATCGTGGTCGCCAATACCGGCCGGGTTGCCTATTCAGGCAGCGCAACGCCGGTGCGTCTCCAGCCCGACCTGGTCACGCAACACCTGGGCGTTTTCTAGCCGACGCCGTTTTTCTTAAATCAACCGATTGGATATCCATGCTATACACCTGCTCACCCGACTGTATCAATCCGAATCACAACCACGGCTCGCAGACCTCGGCGCCGGGCAAAAACGCCAAGGTAGCCCAAGCCACGGCGTCGCGCACCGTCGCGCAAAAGCAGGTGCGTCCGATCGTGCGCAATGCGCGTGGCAAGGCGAAGGTGGTCGATATCCACTGCCATTATCTGAATCCTGAAATCGTTGCCAAGACCGCGCATCTCAAGCCGGCAGATCACGACCCGACCATCGTCTTCGCGAATGAACTGACGCGCGAGGTCAACGTCAAGCAGATGAAGGAACGCGGATACAAGCTGACCGGTATCGAGCAGCGCATCACGGACATGGACAAGATGGGCGTGGATATCCAGGCGGTGTGCCCCGCTCCCAACCAGTATTATTACTTCACCGAGCCCGACGTCGGCGCCGGTCTCGCGCGTGAGGTCAATGAAGGCATCGCCAAGCTGGTGGCGACCCATCCGGATCGCCTGGTCGGCCTCGGTTCGGTGCCGCTGCAAAACCCCGAGCTGGCAATTCGCGAACTGGAATACCTGACCAAGGAACTCGGTTTCCGCGGCATCGAGATCAATACCAATGTGAACGGCATGAACCTGACCGATTCGAAACTCGGACTGGAAAAATTCTTTGCCAAGGCGAATGAACTGGGCACCGTAATTTTCATGCACCCCCTCGGATTTACGCAGGCTGACCGACTGACCAATCACTACTTCAACAACGTGATCGGCAATCCCCTCGACACCACGATTGCGGTCAGCCACCTGATTTTTGACGGCGTCGTTGCGCGCCATCCGAAGATCAAGTTCATCGCTGCGCACGGCGGCGGCTTTGTCGCCCACTACTGGGCGCGCATGGATCATGCATGGCGCGCTCGTCCCGATTGCCGTACCGCGATCAAGCGTCTGCCGTCAAGCTACCTCGAGAAGTTTTACTTCGACACAATTACCTTCGATCCTGAAATGCTCAAGCGCCTGATCGATCGCTTCGGCGCCGACCACGTGCTGCTGGGTACCGACTATCCATACGACATGGGCGAAGAAGACCCGCGCGGCCTGATCGCAGAGGTCAAGAAACTGTCGAAGGCCGACCGCGAGCTGATCGAAGGCATGAACGCGGTGAAACTGTTGAAGATTAAAACTCCCCGCTAACCTGGCCGGCGTTTGCTCGCCGCAAGTGCAGGTTTGCCCTTTGTGTCACAGCGTGGCGCAAAGGCTTTTTCTTTGATTGGTGCCGGACGGCAGACGATGGTCGGATGATGGCTTCTGCTACCGGTTTCATCGTCCTGTACCCGCCGTATTGTCGTTTCCGTTTTTCCTTCTGACAGAACTGCTGCCAGCCTAATTTATCTTGAGGTCCAAGCAATGACAACAACCCGCAATCTCAAACCGCGCTCCGCACCTGTCACCGTGAAGCGAATACCTACTACGTCGAACAAGCCGTCGGTCGGCATGATCGGCCTCGGAATCATGGGCTCCGCGATGGCGGAAAACCTTGTCAAGGCGGGCTTCCCGGTGCATGGCTACGACACCAACAAGGCGCAGACAAGGCGCTTGCAAAAGGCTGGCGGCACCGGCCATGCGAACATTGCCGGCGTCGCGCAAGAGTGTGAATATTTTGTGCTCTCGCTGCCCTCGGTGTCGGCGCTCAATGCGGTCGCGGGCGAACTGGCGGCCGACGGACGGCGCGGTAGCGTCGTGGCCGAAGTCAGCACGCTGCCGATCGAAGCGAAAGAGAGCGCGCGCGTCACGCTCGCCGCGGCCGGCATGATTCTGCTCGACTGCCCACTGTCGGGAACCGGCGCGCAGGCCAAGAACCGCGACCTGGCGGTGTATGCGAGTGGCGATGCGAAATCGATTCAGCGCTTCGTGCCGATCTTCGAAGGCTTCGCACGCGCGCGCTACGACGTCGGCAGCTTCGGCAAGGGCATGCAGATGAAGCTGGTCGCCAACCTGCTGGTTGCGATCCACAACGTCTCCACCGCCGAAGCGTTGTTGATGGGAACCCGCATGGGACTCGACGCCGCGACCATGGTGCGCGTTCTGGCCGACGGCGCAGGCGGCTCGCGCATGTTCCAGGTCAGGGGACCGATGATGGCCGACCGCAGCTGGGACGAGGCGATGATGAAGGTGGAAGTCTGGCAAAAAGACATGCGGCTGATCGGCGATACGCTGCGCGACCTCGCTGTGCCGGCACCGCTGTTCAGCGCGACGCTGCCGATTTATCACGCCGCGATGGCGCTTGGCCATGCGCAGAACGATACCGCTGCCGTGTACGACGTTCTCGAGCAGTGGGCTGCACCGCTTGCGAAGAAGACTTCAGGTACAAAGGCAAAGGCACGCAAGAAGCGCTGAGATCGATACCGCACCCCCGCACCCTGCGGTGCAAGTTCAGGAACTGCGCGGCCGCTGCGGTCGCGCAACCGGGCGCATGCGGGCAAAGCTCGTTATTGCTTGCT
>PKWO01000511.1 GCA_003132085.1 Oxalobacteraceae bacterium
TCACGCTCAACTTGCGCGCCGATCTGGTTGGCACCGGCGTTAGGGCCACCAATATCGCACCGGGACTCTGCGGCGGTACCGAATTTTCGAATGTGCGCCTCAAGGGGAACGACGTAGCGGCCGCCAAGGTGTATGAGGGCACAATTCCATTGAATGCGGACGATATTGCCGAAAGCGCCTATTGGGTAGCCACCTTGCCTGCGCACGTCAATATCAACATCATTGAAATGATGCCGACTTGCCAAGGTTTTTCGCCATTGACGATCAAACGTGATTAGCCCCCACATTACAGAGCCCTTTTGTCTGTTTTGCAGCGCCTGGGTTCATAGTGCAAAAACAACAAATTTTCGGCTCGCCATTTACCATGCATTCAAATTTCACTTGGAACATCCGGGTATAATATGAAGATACTGATGCCGGCGGCATCGTTTTTTATGCCAATTACCTCAAATTCTTCGAACGCGCACGCACCGAATGGCTGCGCGCAGCGGGCGTCAGCCAACAGATATTGGCAGAAAAACATCGCGTAATTTTTGTCGTCAAGAGTACGGCGGTCGATTATCATGCTCCTGCGCAATTAGATGATGAACTAAAAGTGACAGTTGTTGTCCGACGCTTAGGGCGCGCATCGATGCAATTTGTGCAAGAAGCATGGCGCATCAATGGAACGCAGGCGGAATTGCTGACCACGGGAGAAATTAAGGTTGGATGCGTCGATGCCAAAATGTTTCGGCCTTGCGTCATTCCGGATGAAGTCTCAATGAAAATAAAAACGGCATAAGCTAAGCCGGGCTGCATCGACAGGTAAAACTGTCGTGTGCTGCCCTGCAAGCACCCATTATCGATCCGATCAAATCAACAGCGTATACACATCCATCCCTCATGAATGTCACCCCCGACCTTTCCTTCCTTTCGCTGATCACCAACGCCTCTCTACTTGTTCAACTGGTCCTGGCTTTATTGCTGGGGGTATCGGTGATGAGCTGGATGTATATTTTCCGGAAAATGTTTGCGATCAGCAGCGCGCGCAGCCAAACCGAAGAATTCGAACGCACTTTTTGGTCCGGTGGGAATTTGAACGTGCTGTACCAGGATGCGGCCGCCAACCGCCGCAAAAGCACCTCCAAAATCGGCGCGCTGGAGCGGATCTTCGAATCCGGCATGAGTGAATTTCAAAAAACCAAGGCGTCGCTGGCCAGCAAGGGCGCGGCCGACTCCGGCATCATGATCGACGGTGCGCGCCGCGCAATGCGCGCCGCCTACCAGCGCGAAATGGATGCGCTTGAATCGCACCTGGCCTTTCTTGCGTCGGTCGGTTCGGTGTCGCCGTATGTCGGCTTGTTTGGCACCGTGTGGGGCATCATGAATGCGTTTCGCGGCTTGGCCAATGTGCAGCAGGCGACGCTGGCGGCGGTTGCTCCCGGCATTGCCGAAGCCTTGGTGGCGACCGCAATCGGGCTATTTGCCGCCATCCCGGCTGTGGTGGCCTACAATCGCTATACGCATGATATCGACCGATTGGCGATCCGCTTCGAGAGCTTCATCGAAGAATTCTCCAACATCTTGCAGCGCCAGGTCAGGTAGGAGCACGCGATGGCCAGAAATTCCAGCATGCGCGGCGGGCGGCCCCGTCAATTCAAATCCGAAATTAACGTCGTGCCGTATATCGACGTGATGCTGGTATTGCTGATTATCTTCATGGTCGCGGCGCCGTTGACCAACCCGGGAGTCATCAATCTGCCCAAGGCCGAAAAATCGGCGCTGCCGCCGCCGGAATATATCCAGATTACGCTAAAAGCCGATAGCGCGGCCACCATCGGCATCAACAGCCAAAAGGGCGGCAGCGGTGAAGCCGAGACGGCCGGCGACCGCCCTGCGCTGATCGCCAAGCTGCGCGCCCTGCACGAAAAAAATGCAGACATGCCGGTAATGATTTCAGCGGAGAAAGACATCAAGTACGACGAAGTCATACAGGTTATTTCCGAAGCAAAGAAATTTGGCATCGGCCGCGTGGGGCTGGCGACCAAGCAATGATGAGTAACATGAGTAACATGAGTAACGCCATTCAGTATTCTGTTCCGCAAGAACCCGGCCGGTGGCCGGCGATCGCGTTGGCGGTGATCGTCCACGCGGTGTTGTTCATGTTCTTGTGGGTCGGTATACGCTGGCAAAGCGACACGCCGGAAACCCTCGAAGCCGAGGTATGGAGTCCGCAAGTGCGCGAGGCCGCACCGCCCCCCGTTCCGGTTCCGCCGCCGGAACCGGCGAAGGAACAACCGCCTGAGGTCACGGAAACGCCGGCAGAAAAACCGGACATCGCGCTTGAACAAGAGAAGAAGAAAAAGCGTGCGGAGCAGGAAAAGATAGCACGCGCGGAACAGGAAAAGGCCAAAGAAGAAAAGGCCGCGAAGCAACAAGCGGATAACCAGAAAAAGGAAGCCGAACAACAGAAGAAGCTGGCTGACGAGAAAAAACGCAAGCAAGATGCGATGGATGCAAAAAAAATGGCGCAACAACACGCGGATGAGATAAGACGCATCACTGCTGGTTCTAATGCTGCCGATGCAAGAGGAGCGGCGGCCAGATCGCAAGCCGACCGAGCAGATGCGAGTTGGTCGACCCGAGTAGCGACAAGGGTCAAGTCGAACATCATTTTTGCGGCGTCCCCTGCTGATCTTGAGGTAAATTCAGCGGCCGAATTTGAGGTAAGACTGCTCCCCGATGGCTCGGTCGCAGGGGTGCGCATAACCAAGTCTTCAGGTATTTCCGGGTTCGATGAAGCGGTGCGCCGCGCAATCGAAAAGTCTCAACCTTATCCGGTTGACGGTTCTGACCGTGTTCCTTCCAGTTTCGTCAGCGTCAATAGACCGAAAGATCAGTAAGCCATGATGAAAAGAATCTACCCACGCAGCTTGTCCATTATCTTTGGGCTGGCGCTATGCACACTGGCGCATGCGCAGTTGCGCATTGAAACCTCCGGTGTCGGCGCGACCCAGATCCCGATCGCGGTTGCCGGCTTTGCCGACGAAACGCTGGCTCCGCAACAGGTCAGCGCGATCATCAAGGCCGACCTGGATCGCAGCGGCTATTTCAAGATCATCGCCACCGGCAACGTGATGTCCGAAACCAGCGCCATCAACTACAGCGACTGGAAGACACGCGGCGCCGATGCGCTGGTTATCGGCAGCGTTCAGCGATTGGCCGATGGCCGTTTCGATGTGCGCTACCGCCTGCTCGATACGGTCAAGGGGGCGCAGCTATCAGGATTCGCGCTGACCGATGCGGCCGACCATACGCGTTTGACCGCCCACAAGATTGCCGACGATATCTACGAAAAACTGATCGGCGTGCGGGGTGATTTTTCAACACGGGTGTCGTATGTGACCAAATCCGGCAAGGAGTTCCGGCTGGAAGTGGCGGATTCCGATGGTGATGGCGTGCATGTCGCGCTGCGCTCCAACGAACCGATCATTTCGCCGTCCTGGTCGCCGGACGGCACGAAAGTGGCCTACGTTTCGTTTGAAAACAAAAAGCCGGTCGTCTATGTGCAGGATCTGGTAACTAAGCAAAGAACCGTGGCGGCCAATTTCAAGGGCAGCAATTCCGCCCCGGCTTGGTCGCCCGACGGTAGCAAACTGGCGGTCGCCTTGACCTTGAGCGGCTCGACGCAAGTGTATCTGGTCAACGCCGGCGGCGGCGGCATGCAGCGCCTGAGCAATAGCAACGGCATCGACACCGAGCCGCGTTTCTCGCCGGACGGCCAAAGCATCTATTTCACCAGCGACCGCAGCGGCGGGCCGCAAATATACAAGATGAGCGTGACCGGCGGGGCTGCACAACGAGTAACCTTCAAGGGCGACTACAACATCAGCCCGCGCATCTCGCCGGATGGCAAAACGCTGGCCTTTATCTCGCGCCGCGAAGGCCGCTTCCAGTTATACACGCTGGATTTGACAAATGCTCAGGAACAACGGCTGTCCGACACAGTCAAAGACGAGTCACCCAGTTTTTCCCCGAACGGAAGATACATCATGTATGCCACCGAATCCGGTCGTCGCGGCACGTTAGCGGTAGTATCGGTAGATGGTAGCGTGAAGCACCAGTTGACCACACAGGCGGGCGATATTCGCGAACCCGCTTGGGGTCCATTTATGAAATAATTGATTTTTTACACAGGAGAGAAAAAAAATGCGTTACTTCCCCACTCTAGCCGTCATTGTCACCAGTACCGTTCTATTTGCCGGTTGCTCATCGACCAAACTGAATGACAAACCGAAGATTGAAGACAAACCGGTGGCGACCGAAACTACCAAACCAGTGGATACCCGCCAGGTGGAAACGGTGAGCACAGGTTCGGTCGACGAATTAAACAGCAACCCCGCCCTCGCCAACCGCAGCGTCTATTTCGACTTCGACAGCTATATCGTCAAAGACGAATTCAAGCCGGTAGTTGAATCCCATAGCAAGTACCTGGTATCCAAGAAGGATCGCAAAATCCTGATTCAAGGCAATACCGATGAACGCGGCGGCAGTGAATACAACTTGGCGCTGGGCCAAAAGCGTGCCGAGGCCGTGCGTAAATCGCTGTCCGTGCTAGGGGTAACGGATGGACAAATGGAAGCGGTATCCTTTGGCAAGGAAAAACCGAAGGCAACCGGCCACGACGAGGCTTCTTGGGCTCAAAATCGTCGCGCTGATATCGTATATTAATAACCATGCGGATTTCAAAATCTACGATTGCTGCGGCCTTCATGGCCGCATTTTCGTTTGCTTCGTTCCCCGCCCATGCCGGCCTGTTTGACGATGAGGAGGCGCGCAAGGCTATACTCGACTTGCGCGCCAAGATCGATAGCGTCCAGCAGGATTTCAATGCCAAACTGGCTGACAAGGCCGCCAAGAGCGGCACGCTCGATCTGCTGAATCAAAACGAGCAATTGCGGCAGGAAATTGCCGGACTGCGCGGTCAAATCGAAGTGTTGACCAATGACTTGGCCAGCACCCAGCAGCGGCAAAAAGATTTCTACATCGATCTTGACAATCGCTTGCGCAATCTGGAGCCGAAAAAGGTGACGGTCGACGGCCATGAGACCGACGTTGAACCAAGCGAGCAAAAAGCCTACGAAAATGCAATGGCGTTGTTCAAGAACGGCGATTACAAGGGCGCCGGTGCGGCCTTGAACGACTTCCTGCGGCGCTATCCGCAATCTGCTTTCGCCGCCAACGCGCAGTATGCGCTCGGCAACAGCTTCTACGTGCAAAACGACTATCGCAACGCGTTGGCTGCGCAGCAGGCGGTCGTCAAGAATTATCCCAATAGTCCGAAGGCACCTGAGGCATTGCTGAATATTGCAAGCTGCTATGCCGAGTTGAAAGACAAATCCGGCGCCAAACGCGCGTTGGACACGTTGATCGAAAAGTACCCGGACTCGCCATCCGCGCAAACGGCAAAAGAGCGGCTGCACTCGGTCAAATAAGGTAAATTCCCGCGAAACTCGCCACGTGGGACGGCCGGATTGTCTGGCCGGCTTTTGGTTTGGCGAGGTGATTGTGTTATAGGTGCGGATGTTGCCCTTGGAACGCTCAACCCAATTAAATCCCCGAGTTCATTCCAATTGACAACACAAGCCAATACTACTTATAATAGCCGTCTTTCGGGTCGTTAGCTCAGCTGGTAGAGCAGCGGACTTTTAANNTCGAATCCCGCACGGCCTACCACGAATACCAGCAAGCAAATCAAAGGGTTATGAGAAATCATAGCCCTTTTTTATTTTTCAAGACACCGTGTTTGTGTAATTGTGTGAAATAAACAGGAAATCACGGAGTCCTGGGTCCGCGCGCTGGCAGTGCACCGGCCATCCCGCCTCTACTCGGGC
>PKWO01000449.1 GCA_003132085.1 Oxalobacteraceae bacterium
CGGCAGGTAGTCGTCTAACGCCCGCTCCATGTCCGCCTGAACCGATTTCATCCATTGATCGAAGCCCATCATGCTTCGGTCTCGTCCGCATCGGCCGCGAACGGCTTCAGCATTTCGCCTTCCAGCACCTTCACCTGATTATCGACCTTGTCGAGTTGTGCCAAACAATATTTGACCAACTCGGAACCGCGCTTATATGCCGCAATCGATGCCTCCAATGCCAATTCGCCGGCTTCCATTTGCGTCACCAATTGCTGCAATTCCGCCATCGCTTCTTCAAACGTCGCGGGCGATTCCGCGCGTGCAGGTTTTTTTGGCATAACCGCTATCAAGAGAGTGTAGCCCGATATTTTAGATCAAACCATCTTATAGGGTCCAAGCAAAACGCATTTGCCCAACGCCGCACCACGCAAATCGCCAATAAATGATGCTAAATCATTGTAAAATATGCAATTAATTAACACTTTTTAGTTTGCTCAATTGGAAGTAGGCGAGGTTGTTAATAAATTTTCACATTCGAAATTGCCATTGTTATTTATAACAATGCAACCTTTTCCGATCGTGAGTTCACGTCACCGAGAGGTAATTTGACGTATAATTCCCGGTTCTGTCCAAAATTTCCTTTTCATCTCATTTGAACTCAGGTTTTTGCGGATTCTTTCTCTGTTAGGGTTAAGCAGGGATTTCGGGTAGCATGCCGCTCGCCTGCGTAACGGTGTCTGGGTGCCGGTGTCCGGGTGTCCGCCTTCGAGCGGATATGCCCTCCCTACAGGGACACAGGGTGGTGCAAATTAATTTGGGGGTGGGGAATGTCCGATCTGGCTACTAATGCCAAGCTCGCGCGATCCAACGCGCAACTTCCGGTCGACGTCTATTTTGACGATGCGCTGTTGCAGCAGGAAATCCAGCAACTTTTTCGGCAAGGTCCGCGTTACGTCGGCCATGAATTGATGGTGCCGAATGTCGGCGACTTCGCCACGCTGGCGTCGGAAAATGAAGGCCGCATGCTTGTGCGCAATCCGCACGGCATCGAGTTGCTTTCTAATGTCTGTCGCCATCGTCAGGCGAAAATGTTCAATGGACGTGGTCACAGCAGCAACATCGTGTGTCCGTTGCATCGCTGGACTTACGACCTCAAAGGCGAATTGATAGGCGCGCCGCATTTCGACGAAACGCCTTGTCTAAACTTGGCGCAGACGCCACTGCAAAACT
Organism: Oxalobacteraceae bacterium; assembly: GCA_003132085.1. GTDB lineage: Bacteria > Pseudomonadota > Gammaproteobacteria > Burkholderiales > Burkholderiaceae_D > PKWO01. Next base: position 1,213 of record PKWO01000449.1, read on the forward strand.
GGAACGGCCTGCTGTTCGAGCGCAACGGCGTTGACGTCGCTGCCATCATGAGCAATCTTGGGATCGCCAAGGAGTTGGACTTCAACGGCTACATGCTGGATCACGTGGAGGTGCATCAGTGCGACTACAACTGGAAGACTTTCATTGAAGTCTATCTGGAGGACTATCACGTTGAGCCGTTTCATCCGGGCCTCGGCAGCTTCGTCACCTGCGCCGATCTGCGCTGGGAGTTCGGCGACCGATATAGCGTTCAAACGGTAGGCGTCAACCATGCGCTCTCCAAATTCGGCACGCCGGTCTATCAGAAGTGGCAGGAACAGATACTCAAATTCCGCAAAGGGGTCGCGCCGCCTTATGGCGCGATCTGGCTGACGCTATATCCGAATATCATGGTCGAGTGGTATCCGCACGTGCTGGTGGTATCAACGGTTTGGCCGAACGGACCGCAAAAAACCACGAATGTGGTCGAGTTCTACTATCCGGAAGAAATCGTCTTGTTTGAACGCGAATTCGTCGAATCCGAGCGGCAAGCCTATATGGAAACCTGTGTTGAGGACGACGAGATCGCACTCCGCATGGATGCCGGGCGGCGTATCCTGATGGATCGGGGAACCAGCGAAGTCGGCCCCTACCAGTCGCCGATGGAAGATGGCATGCTGCATTTTCACGAATGGTATAGACGCCAGATCGCGCTGGTTTAGACGCCCTTATTGCACGCTCGGGCTCGAACACTTTTTTGCTGCCTCTCTTTTCAGTGTTATTCTATGCAATCGCTTTGGATGCTGTTTGCCAGTTTTGTGTTTGCCTTCATGGGCGTCTGCGTCAAGCTGGCATCCAGCTATTATTCAACGTCCGAGATCGTCCTGTATCGCGGCATCATCGGCATGGTCTTCATCGCGATACTGGTCAAGCTTCGCGGCGGCACCCTCAGAACGCCGCTGCCCTGGCATCACCTGTGGCGCGGCGCAATCGGCGTCACCGCGCTGTGGCTATGGTTCTTCTCGATCGGCGCACTGCCGTTGGCGACCGCCATGACGCTCAATTACATGTCCCCGATCTGGATGGCCGCCATCTTGTTTTTCGCCGGCTGGTGGCGCGGACGCAGCCGCTTCGAATGGGGGCTGATCGCCGCCATCGCAATGAGTTTCATCGGCGTTACCATGCTGTTGCAGCCGTCGATCCAGGCCGATCAATGGTTCGGCAGCGTCATCGCGCTGTGCTCCGGCATATTGGCGGCGCTCGCCTATTTGCAGGTACGTCATTTGGGCCACCTTGGCGAACCGGAATACCGGGTAGTATTCTATTTTTCTGCTACCGGCGTGGTCGGCGGTCTGCTGGCGGCGCTCCTTAGCCCGAGTCTCGGCAACGGCGCGCCAAGCTGGCACGCCCACAGCGCCAAGGGAATTGTGCTGCTGCTGACCATTGGCATTTGCGCCACCGTTGCCCAAATGGCGATGACCCGCGCCTACCGCCTCGGCAAAGCGCTGGTGACAGCCAACCTGCAATATACCGGCATCGTTTTTTCGACCCTGTGGGGCATACTGGTATGGAACGATGTATTGGGCTGGCTGGCATGGTCCGGCATTCTTGTCGTTCTCGGCAGCGGCGTGGTCACCACGTTTTATAATACCCGCGATACTACTCGCGATACGCACCCCTCCGCCGAGGCGGAGGTTGACGCCGATCCGATTGCGGTCGAAATCTAGTGTCCCGAGTCGTTAATTCGTGGAACAATTAATGACTCGGGATACTAGTACAGGAGAAATCAAGAATGCCTAACACCACATTGATTACAGCGGCGGAATTGGCTCGGCACAGTTCAAATCCGAATTGGGTCGTTCTCGATTGCCGCTATGATTTAACCAATCCCGATGCCGGCCCCGACGCCTATGCGGCAGGCCATATTCCGGGCGCGCAGTTCGCGCATCTGGATAAGGATCTGTTCGACAAGAAACTGGGGCAGAACGGTGAATTCCGCGGCCGCC
>PKWO01000321.1 GCA_003132085.1 Oxalobacteraceae bacterium
GGCCACGCGGTTGGCAATGGATGCATCGATCCAGGCACGCAGCTGCGCCTGATCGTCATCGGACCAGTCGTCGGCATCGCGGCGTGCCAGCCAGCGCGCCGCCTGTTCTTCCGTCTCGGCCGCCGCGCTCATGCCGAACCGTTCTTCTTACCGATGATCATTGCCAGTTTCGACATCCCTGTTGCGACTCCTCTCTTCAGCATCGCGTCAGCCAATGTACGCATGCCTTTCGCTATCTGTTTTTCCACCGTACCTTCGGAGATACCCATATGTTGTGCCACTTCGCGCTGAGACAAGCCGTCGATCTTGCGCAGCTGGACCACTTCGCGGCAGCGCCTCGGCAGGTCATCCAGCGCCGCCTGCAGCAGATGGAGTTCCTGGTTGCCCCCGACGTGCCGTTCCGGCGTCAGCTCATCGGCCGCCACGTCCAGCACGTCGAGATCGGCAATGGCCTCGATCGAGACGATCTGCGCGCGCCGGGCCCGGTCGATCAGCAGATTGCGGGCCGTGGCGAACACAAACGGTTTCACCAGGTCCGGCCGCTGCCGGCGAGCCGCCTCATACAGGCGCACATACACCTCCTGNNCGCTTTCCCGGCAATGGCGGCGCAAATACCGTACAAGAGCTGCTTCCAACGGTAGCACTTCGAGGACAAACCAGTGGTCCAGATCAGTGTGCATTATTAATCATATTATCTGTGACGAAGGAAGCGGAGAAATCCACCATGGGCGGCGAAAATAAATTGGCACCGCCCGGCCGCGAGTCGGGAGCATGAGGTGGAGCTGGATTCGGATACGAACGGCCGTGATTGTAGTGGCGCTTTATGACAGGCGTTTTACATGCAGCGCACATCGGCCGCCGCGCATGTTTGAATACCCCCTCAAATTGGCAAGAATGTCGCCTCGTACAGCGGCGGTCGATCGGCGATGATGGTTTTACATCGCTGATCACGCGAACCGTTACCCCTCAACATCATCGCCCTGTGGCTCGGGCATGAGAGCGTGAATACAACGCATCAATATGTAGAGGCTGATCTGTCCATGAAGGAAAAGGCCCTCGGCAATATCGGGGTAATCGTGCTTTGGTGCAGATTGATACGCTGCGCCACGAAAAACCTTTATAAGACAATGAGTTGTAAATTTATGCATTCCGATAATCATTGCTGGTCGTAAGCCGTTGATTTACCGAGCAATTTTGCGGCAAACCGCACCAATCCGCACTAAAAGCACGATTACCCCAGAGAACACGTTGAAACCCGCGCAGTGGCTTGTTATGGCAGTTGGCGGATGAAGTCATCATTACATTTCACGAAAAGAGCCCTTGAAATTGATCAGAACGACCCCACGTCTTTTCCTCGGCTTTTATCACGAGAAAGAGAATCCCCATGTCTGATTTGCTGCAAACGCTTCATTGGCGCTATGCCACCAAAAAAATGGAACCTGCCAAGACCGTTCCTCAGGAAAAAATCGATCGCATCCTGGAATCGGTGCGCCTGACAGCCAGCTCCAGTGGGCTGCAACCGTATGAAATTTTCGTGGTCACTAATCTGGCGCTGCGTGAACAGATCAAGCCGCATGCCTGGAATCAGTCTCAGGTAACAGATTGTTCGCACCTGTTGGTGTTTGCTGCCTGGGACAACTACACGGTCGACCGCATCAATCAAATGTTCGATTTGGTAAATACCGAACGCGGCGTCAAGAATGAGGGCTGGGAAGCCTATCGTCAGCAGCTGTTGAACAACTATCCGCAGCGTGACGCCGAGACCAACTACCAGCACGCTGCCCGCCAGGCATATATCGGCGTTGGTACCGCTTTGATCGCCGCTGCCGGGGAGCATGTAGATTCAACGCCAATGGAAGGCTTCGATCCGGCCAAAGTCGATGAGATTCTCAAGCTACGGGAGCGCGGCCTGCGCTCAGTCGTGATCCTGCCGCTAGGCTATCGCGCCGAAGAAGGCGACTGGCTGGTGAACCTGAAAAAAGTGCGCCGTCCGCGCGAGCAGTTTATTACTGAACTGGCATAAGCGCGGCCACCCCACATCGGCGGATGTCGGGGTAATCGTACTTTTGGTGCAGATTGATACGCTGCACCAGAAAAAACCTTTATAAAGCAATGCGTTGTAAATTTATGCATTCTGATAATCATTGCTGGTCGTAAGCCGTTGATTTACCGAGCAATTTTGCGGCAAACCGCACCAATCTGCACTAAAAGCACGATTACCCCTTACGGCCCCGCTCGGACTTTGGCGTGAATGACCAAATAGGGGTTTTTTAAAGGAGAACTGCGACCGGCTTTTTCTTTGGGGGAGTGGCATGGTGGTCACGGGGGTGTCAATACTGAGAAAAAAACTATTTCGCTTCCTCTGCCGCACCCGGGCATTCCTCGTAAACGCCCGTTGTCGCAAATCGCTCCCGGTAGAGTTTCGGAGTAATGCCCAATCGCTTCTGAAACACTCGTCGCATGTGGTCATCGTCAGTGAATCCGCTGCGAGAAGCAATTTTCTTTATGGGCAAACTGACATCTGCCAAGAGCTGTCTGGCCAGTTCGAACCGGCCCATCTCAATGAATTCCAGCGTGCTCACGCCGACTTCCTGATGAAATACACGGGCGAAGTTCCGTACGCTCATCATCGCTTTCTGCGCGAGCGTCGCCACGGACAAGCGTTGATGCAAATTTTCCAAAATCCAGTTCTGGATATCCCGAATGTTAGGTCGAGCGGTCTTTTGGCTCATCAGGTGCGTACTGAACTGCGACTGTCCTCCTGGACGCTTTAGATAAACCACCATTTCAGTCGCGACGTCCAAAGCAAGTTCGCGACCAAAATCCTCTTCGACAAAGGCGAGTGCCAGATCGATTCCGGCGGTCACGCCGGCTGACGTCCATAGATTCTCCGCGCGCACAAAAATGGCGTCGACATCGACCGATATCGACGGAAACTGTTCTTGAAGGAGCCGTGCAACACTCCAGTGGGTTGTCGCACGCTTTCCCTCCAAGACACCCGCAGAAGCAAGGAAAAATGCGCCAGAACACAGGGCGGCGAGCCGACTTATTCGAGGGCATACGGCAACGACCCAGTCGACAATCGGCCATGCGCTTTCCAGAGCTGCCTGGATATTGCGGGCGCCAACGATGATGGCATCGTCCGGTAATGCAATGGTGTTGACAGCTTTAGATGCGTATAGCGACATCATGGTATCGGATTGAACCGGACCAATGCTTGTTGATGCTACCTGAACGTCGTAGCCGCTGGATTGGCCCCGGCGCTGCAGATGGAGATTCGCGTATTCGAACACCGACATTGGACCGATTGCCTCTAATGCCTTGAATCCCGGATAGACAATGATGTCGACGGTCCTCGGCGTTCGCGATCTCAGTGCTTTCATGACAGACCTGTGTACTGTCGGACTCTGCTTTGACAGCAAGGATTTGTGTCGAGCACGCGGAATCGGTTTCACCTTGAGTCCAGTAAATTCCGGTCATTATGGCAGCATTTTCGGCCAATGCGACATCCGCTTAGCTATAGCGTCGTCTCTATCCATGACAATCAGCTGCATATTAATCTCCCATCAATTTTTATACCAAGGAGACAGAAAATGAGAACCAAAGCCGCAATCGCATGGAAAGCCAGTGCTCCGCTGACGATTGAAGAAGTCGACCTAGCGGGACCAAGGACAGGGGAAGTGCTGGTCGAAATCAAGGCCACAGGGATTTGCCATACCGATTACTACACCTTGTCGGGTGCCGATCCGGAAGGGATTTTTCCGTCAATCCTTGGCCATGAAGGCGCAGGCGTTGTAGTCGAGGTCGGTCCGGGTGTCAGTACACTTAAAAAAGACGATCATGTCATNNCGCTCTACACGCCGGAATGCCGACAATGCAAATTTTGCCTGTCGCGCAAGACCAATCTGTGTCAGGCGATTCGCTCAACGCAGGGTAGAGGGCTGATGCCGGACGCCACCTCGCGTTTTTCTATAGATGGCAAACCGATCTTTCATTACATGGGAACCTCGACCTTCTCCAATTACATCGTTGTACCCGAAATCGCGCTGGCTAAAATCCGGGAGGACGCCCCATTCGACAAGGCATGCTACATAGGCTGTGGTGTGACGACCGGCGTAGGTGCCGTGGTGTTCTCCGCCAAAGNNGGCCGGCGCGAATGTCGTTGTATTCGGACTCGGCGGCATTGGGTTGAATGTGATTCAAGGTGCCAAGATGGTCGGCGCTAACAAAATTATCGGTGTCGATATCAATCCGGGCCGCATAGAGATGGCGCGCAAGTTTGGCATGACCCATTTCGTCAACCCGAAAGAAGTCGAAAACGTCGTCGATCACATTGTCCAATTGACGGATGGCGGTGCCGATTATTCCTTCGAGTGCATCGGCAACACCACCACCATGCGCCAAGCCCTGGAGTGCTGCCACAAAGGCTGGGGCCAGTCCTACATCATTGGGGTGGCTGCTGCAGGCCAGGAAATCAGCGCGCGTCCGTTCCAGTTGGTCACCGGACGCGAGTGGAAAGGGTCCGCTTTCGGCGGCGCACGCGGGCGCACCGACGTACCGAAAATCGTTGACTGGTATATGGAAGGCAAGCTGAATATCGATGATCTGATCACCCATACCTTGCCGCTGGAACGAATTAACGAAGGTTTTGATTTGATGAAAAGCGGCGAATCGATTCGATCCGTCGTGCTGTATTGAACCGGCTGAAGGCGGATTCCGATGCTTGAGCTCATCAGCGAACACGCCTGGTTCGGAGGAGTGCAGCGGTTCTATAACCATCACTCCAAAGAGATCGGCTTGCCGATGCGGTTTTCGGTATTTCTGCCGCCGCCGGCACAGGCAGGCAAGGTTCCCGCCCTGTTTTACCTGGCCGGTCTCATTTGTGCGCCGACCCAATTTCTCTGGGGCGTTAAGGCAGTTTCTACGTTTCTGGGCAGTAAGCAAGAGCATTGGCGGCAATACGATACCAGTGCATTGATGGAAAAAAGCATCACACCGTTTCCAAGCGGCATCCTGATTGATCAGGGGCTGAGCGACAAATTTCTGCCGGATCAATTGTTTCCACAAACGTTCGAAGCCGCCTGCCAACAAGCACAGCAGCCGTTGGAACTACCCACGCATGCAGACTACGATCACGGGTATTACTTTATTTCGACGTTCGTCGGGGAACATATTCGATTTCACCATCGAAAGCTAAGTGGGGTCGCTGGCTAACGGTATAGCCCGTTGCCATCACATTTATTCACAGGCCGTTTAACAAATGCAATCATCAAGGAGAAATTTTCATGAATAGTGCAGTCAAGATACATCCAGCCGTCGATAACGGATTGAAGCCCGCAGCTGCGGGATTTTCTGGTGGGACGCTTTCTTGCGCGTGTGCCTCGCACAAGGTGGAAGTGTCCGTCAAAGGACAATGCGCCCACAATCACGTGTGTGGATGTTCGAAGTGCTGGAAACCCGAAGGCGCATTGTTCGCGCAAATTGCGGTGACATCGCGTGACAATGTGAGCATCGTTGCCAACGGTGACAAGCTAGCGGTGGTGGATGCGAATGCGACGATTCAACGGCATGCTTGCGAAGAGTGCGGTGTCCACATGTACGGTCGTATCGAAAATAAGGCGCACCCATTTTACGGCCTCGATTTTATCCATACCGAGCGTTCCAGCGAAGAGGGTTGGGCACCGCCAGAATTTGCCGCATTTGTTTCATCGATTATCGAATCAAATGCAAGGCCCAATAACATGGGCGCGGTCAGGACAAGGTTGGTGGAACTTGGGCTGCCCCCTTACGATTGTTTGTCCCCAGCACTGATGGATGCCATCGCGATGCACACTGCTAAAGAAAAGGGCGTACTGCGGTAAGTAAGAGAGGTCATGCTTTTCAGTAAACCGGCGTTTGATTATTTTTCCAAAAAACAATTCATGCCAAAATTGATTTCCCTTAGAGGCATCGATTTCCATGAGATGCAAGTGCTCGAACGCTTGGCAAAAAAAGGGACGGCTTTTGAAGCGCGCCCTGCGCGCTTCATCTTGGCTTTGGCCATCCCGAATGGGCCGCATCCTAACCAAATCGGTGCGGCCCACGGCTTTTGCGCAGCCACCAGCAGAAATTTACGAGACGGCTTCAATGACATGGGGCTCGATGGCTGTCGCTACCAATTGAACGAACTAGCAAACGTTAGCCGAAGAAAGGCAATGGCCGGCCGCCGATTGGGCTGGAGCGGATGCTGCGCATCCATTTCCTTCAACACTGGTTCAACATGGCCGACTTCGCGTGTGAAGAGGCGTTGTACGATATGATATCCCGATACTGCGCCAATTTGCAAAAATTGATCTGGGAACCGAGTCGGTGCCGGACGCGACCACGATCCTCAAATTTCGTCGGCTACTGGAGCTGCACCAATTGAACGAAAGACTGTTCGCCGAGGTTGGACAAGTCCTGCAAAGGGCGAAGATCGCGATCAAGAGCGGCATGATTGTGGATGCAACGATTGTCTCCGCACCCAGTTCGACGAAGAATGAAGAGAAGCAACGCGATCCGGAAATGCACCAGACGCGCAAAGGCCAACAGTGGCATTTTGGGATGAAGCTGCACATTGGCGTCGATAGTGAAAGCGGCTTGGCGCACAGCGCGGTGGTTACCTCGGCGAACGTACATGACAAGCATGCGCTGCCGGAACTGCTGCACGGATTTGAACGACGTGTATACGGAGACAGCGCGTACCATAGTCAAACGGAGCTCATCGAGCGCGCGGCCCCGCTGACTGAGGACTGCACCAATGAGCGAGTGCGCAAATCAGCACATGAACAATTCCGGTTGCAACAAGGACTACGAGCCGGTCGATATCGGCGCGGTCAGATTGTATATGCAGTTCTAAGGAAAGTTTACATGCTTTATCTCGGCTTGAGCCAATGAAAACCACCTCACCACAACTGGTCGTCGACGAAGCGAAGCGTGGCTTCAGCTGGGTTGACGGGCTCGTCATGGCAGTCCTGTTCGGCTTGCTTTGGAGTGCGCTGCACTTTGGCAACGGTATGCTTGTTCATTTTGACTCGACCAGCCAGCTGACGATCGATAGCTCCGTGAGCCAGATCCCGTACTACGCCGGTCGAACGCTGCTGCGAATGTGGGTCGCGTTCGCGTTCTCTTTGTTCTTCGCAGTCGCCACCGGTTATGTCGCAGCCAAGAACCGCCGCGCGCGCGCGTTGATCCTTCCGGCATTAGACATTCTGCAGTCCGTTCCTGTCCTTGGCTTCCTGTCGGCGACAGTCATAGCCTTCATGGCGCTATTCCCGGGCAGCCTGATGGGCGTCGAGTGCGCGGCCATCTTCGCCATCTTCACGGGCCAGGTCTGGAACATGGCTTTCGGATTCTATCACTCGATGGTCACCATTCCCGTCGACATGCAGGAAGCGGCGACCACCTACGGTCTGACGCGGTGGCAGCGTTTTCGCACGGTCGAGCTACCGGCTTCAGCGCACAGTTTGATCTGGAACTCGATGATGTCCTTCGGTGGCGGCTGGTTCTTCGTCGCACAGAGCGAAGCGATCAGCGTGATGAACAAGGACANNGCGAGCGATCAACTGGTGTGGCGCCCGTTGCTGGTGTGGGCCGACAAGTTCAAGATCGAACTCACCGAGTCGTCGACGCCTCCTACATCCTGGGCCTATGAGCTGCTGCGCGGCGCATACATCTTCACATGGTTCCACGAAAAGATCTGGCTGCCGTTTGTCGACCTCACCTCCCGCGCCGTCCGGAAACAGGAACGGGCCTTGGTGCCATTGCGCGTCGTGCGGAATCAGTGGCTGTGGCGTGCGCTTGCTACCCTGTTCTGCCTTTGGCTGGGCATCGAGGTCTTGAGTGGACTGATCTCGGCCGCCGAGACCCTGCATGGAGCGCTGACCTGGCCCATCTTCGGTCACATCGTCTGGCTTGGCTTCCTTACGCTGCTCAGGGTAGTTGCCATGACCGTGCTTGCCACGCTGATCTGGACTCCCATCGGCGTCTGGATCGGTTCCAAGCCGCACATCGCAAGGTTCGCTCAGCCGCTTGCCCAGATTGGCNNTGTTCAACGTGATCGCCGGCGCAATGGCGATCCCCAACGACCTCAAGGAGGCGGCCCGTACGTATGGCCTTCGAGATTGGGATCTGTGGCGCACACTGATCCTGCCCGCGATCTTCCCCTTCTGGGTGACTGGGGCATGCACGGCCGCGGGGGGTGCGTGGAATGCAAGCATCGTCGCGGAACTCGCCACCTGGGGCCACACGACCCTGAAGGCCGATGGCCTTGGTGCCTATATCGCCACCGCGACCAAAT
>PKWO01000106.1 GCA_003132085.1 Oxalobacteraceae bacterium
GTAGTCGAGCGCCACCTCGGCGGCGATCGACACCTGCACGTCGCCCAGACTCGCGGCACTGGCCTGCGCCGTTGCTTCGCTGGCGTTCAGCGCGCTGCGATTGGCGCCGAAGATGTCGAGCTCCCAGCTCGCATCCAGGCCGGCCGCGAAGCTGTTGCCGGCGCTATTGCCGCCGACGGTGCCGTGCTGCGCCGCCGCCGAACCGGTGACTGCCGGCAACAGCGCCGCCGCAGCGACGTCACGCAGTGCCCGCGCTTGCCGCAACGCCGCCTGCGCGCTCCGGACGCTGGTATTTTTCTGCAAGGCTTGGGTAATCAGGTTGCTGAGCAGCGGGTCGTCGAAACGCAGCCACCACTGCACCAGCGAGGATGGTCCGTTCGTCGCGACGGCATCGGCAGCCGACCAGGCAACCGGCACGTCGACTGTCACGGTTGCGGAACTCTGCGGCGCCAACGACGTGCAACCGCACAGCAAAATCATCAGGAAGCCGATAATGATGGGAATCCGCTTCCTGCATAGTGTTGTTTCGTCAGAGGCGGCGTAAACGGTAGCAACGGTAGCAACGGTAGTCATGGTTCAGACGGCAATCAGGCATCATGGATGGTTGAAAATTGGCGGCCGACCATCAAGGCGTTTGCGAGAGGCCAGGGCTAACCCAGCAGATCCTGGTTCCTGGTTCCTGGTTCCACGTTCCTGGTTCCACATTCCTGGTTCCACATTCCTGGTTCCACATTCCGTATACCAATGGGACACCATCTTGGCCAGCAAACCGCTCTCTTGTTCAAATCGACTGACCGCCAGAGAAGCTACCGAAAACAAGGTTAGGTCAAAACCAGCCACTATCCCTTGATCTGGATCAAATTCGACAAACGGCGCCTATTCGCATTGAATCGACGCAGTTTAATTGGATTAAAAAGATTTCAGGGATTATTCACCTCGTTTTACATTTGGTTCGCATGGTTGTGCTCGCTGCATGGCGATCGATGCATGCGGCAGCGCGTTCGCATGGTCAATCTTGTTTCGGAGGATCGAACTCACTCAGTTGACGAAGGTAACATCGTCCTTTGCTTGGGGCGGCATCTTGATTGCAATGGCTTTGACCGGGCCGCTCGTTACCAGCGTTCCGTCGTGGGCTGTTCCTTTGGGAATGATGATTAGCGTGCCCGGCTTGAACTCTTTGCGCTCCCCACCGAGCCACATTGCGCACTTGCCTCGGATTCCTTCACATTGTACGTTACCCCCGTCAAGCCTTGTAAATCAGCCGCTCAAGAAATCATGACGGTTACCGATTCGGAAATATGCGGCTCGCGATCGGCCGTTGGCCACGTGAAATCCTCTTCAACAAATTTCCCAATCTGGTTCGCCGCCGCCGTTGCGCCAGGCGCCAACGAGAATTGCGGGCGCCGCAATGCCGCCCAGATCAACCCAACCGCATGATCAACCAAGGCAAATCGTTTTTTCGCTTCAGAGCGCTTTTTGGATGGAATCGCGTCAATATCCGGCGCCGGCATTGTCTTGCACGACAGTCTGAAATCGCCATCTTGACCGCGCACCGCACCGATTTCTTCCCACGTAGCATCGTAGTCGGCAAAAACCAGACCCTTTCTTGTTTGGCGCGATAGCACGCGATTTTCGTTGCTGACCAAGATCAGGTCTTGGCAATCAAATTTGTGGGCGATCTGATGAACCAGGCGTACCAGCAAATTCTTTGGCCGCAAACCAAACAAGTCACGCGTCGCTTTACGTACCCGATCCAGCGCATCGGCTCCGCGCGGCCCTTGCAAGCAACCGATCATCACAGACGTCACTTCAAGATGGGTAATAAACGTGAACGCAACCGAATACAACAGTATTCCACCTTTCGACAGGCGCAGGATCAACTCGCCTTCGCTCTCAAGAACATCGACCGCCGCCAGGTGCAATTGATAAACGTCATTGGACTTTCCGCTCAGTTCGCCGAGCAGCACCGGCGATTCCGCGGCGCGCAGAACGATCGGACCGAGCGCCTTTTTGATGATGAATGCATAGTGTCCGACAAGTACATCGACGCGATCGCTGCAGCGCAAGCGGTTAGTCAGATAAGGCCGGTAAACTTTTTGCAGAACGCATGGCGTCGAACGAGCCAACAGCATCAGAAAGGGAGACGAGTTCCAATGCGACATCCATCTTCCGGTCGACGCAAAATTGACATACGACCATGCAGTCAGCTTGAGCCGCTTTCTGAAATATTTAAATCCGCCATACGCGTCAGACAGGCAAGAATGCAATACGATTGCCGATGGCGGTTCCTTCTGCGTCATAAGAATCGAAGGAGTATTTTGAAGCGCGCAACAAGCGCTTGCCGGGTCTATGATTGATGTCAATTGGTATTCCTAGTCTCGGCATTTCTTGGCGATGCCGTCGGCATCGACGATGACAACCGGCGCACTGCGGCTTGAATTGACGACCTTATGAATCACGCCGTGCGAAAGAAGCTTGGACCAGGATTTGGCTTTCCTCTCGCGCAAAATGATCGCGCTGCAGTCAAACATTTCTGCGGCATCGAGAATTTCTGACCCTGCATCGCCTTGCCGTATGTAGGCGTCGAAGGCAATATTGGCATTGCGCAGATGTTGCGACGCTTCATTGATGACCAATGCGGCGCGACATTCTTCACCGGCGCTCGCCGCTTGAAAAAGAGGATGGGCATCGCCGTGCGGATAAGCGGTCTCGATTACGTGAAGCAATATGACCTTTACCGATGTATTGCCGACAATGAAATTCTGAACGGAACGCACCAGGCAAGCAATGTCGCTCTCATCCTTGATTGAAACCAGCAGATGCAATGAGCCGGTATCGGATATATTGCACGATGACGAGCCAGGCGTTGACGCTTGGTCAGCAATCGTCAAGCACGAATTTGTGGAAGTGACCATCTGGCGCGTCTACCAATTTTGATGACGCATGCTACCGAGCTAGTTGCAATGTGTAAATTCGCAAAGTCCCGTACGTAGCTGTGCCGCCCGGCGGCCGGCATTCTTACGCGCGGCTCAGAGGGGAATGTCCATGTTCGGCGAGAATTGAACGAACCATAAGGGAATCACTTACGTGATATTTCAGATGCATCAATTGAAATTAGGCAGGACAATGCAGCGATGATTAACACGCCATCGTCCGCGCGACTATTCCTATTGCGCTATGCACCACACGTTGCTTTTGTCGCCGCGTATGTTTTTCTTGACTACGTGAGCTTCATTCAACCTATGCATGGCCTCAACATAACGCCATGGAACCCGCCGCCTGCTTTGGGTTTGGTTTACTGGCTGCGGTACGGCAAAAGCGGAGCAATCGGGTGGTTTTGCGCACTTCTTGTCGGGGATTGGCTAATACGCGGCTTCCCCGCTGGGTGGCTACCAACTATCGCGCTGTCAGCCTGCCTGGTCATTGGATATGGCTGTATTGGGGAAACGTTACGCCGCAGATTTTCGATTGGCAGAATATTCGGCAACCGGCAAGAGTTGCTGGCATGGCTTGCGATTGTGGTGATCGGTACGCTTTTGAACGCGATCGTCTACATTCTTCTCCTGTACGTCGCGGGGTTAATCCCCAAAGCTGAATGGGCTGCGGCGATGTTTCGCTATTGGATCGGAGATGTGGTCGGCGTCACGATAACCATGCCGATCTTCTGGATGCTGGCGACCAGCCAAGGGCGACGCCGTTTGCGAACAATCGCGCGCAGTTGGGAGACGTTTGGCTATTGTTGCGTCATGTTGGCGCTGGTTTGGTTTATTTTCGGTTTTCTTCGCACTGCCTATTTCAATCATTTCTATTTTTTGTTCTTGCCGATAGTGTGGGCGGCGGCACGCCATGGCTTGGCAGGCGCTTCGCTGGTGTCATTTGTTTTGCAACTCGGCATCATTGGAGCGGTAACCACGATACCTGGAATTGACATTCCATTTTTTGAACTGCAGTTGCTGTTGTCCGCGCTGGCCTTTGGGTGCTTTTTTATCGGCGTCGTCGTCGATGAGCAGAAACAAATTGCGGAAGAGTTAAAGCAGACATTACGGCTTGCCGCGGCGGGAGAGATGGCCGCTGCGCTCGCGCATGAACTGAATCAACCGTTGACTGCGCTATTGGCTTACGGAAAAGCATGCGATGAACTGTTGGCGCGCAACGACACAGGCGAGGTGTTTAGAAACGCAATCAGGAGAATGATCGTTGAATCCAATCGTGCTGCGAGCGTCGTTCGGCGGCTCCGGGATTTTTTCCAGACCGGCGCAATGCAACTGCAATCCGTCGAAGTGAGTATGATGGTGGAAGCGGTGACAGCGCCATTTGCCGAGCGATTGCAAAAACATCGCGTCACCTTGAAAATCGACCCAATTCCAGCAATCACAGTCAAAGTAGATCGTCTTCAGATAGAGCTCGTGTTACGCAATTTGCTGGACAATGCCTTCGACGCGGTGTTGACGCAACCGCTTGGGAATCGCAACATCGGGCTATCGACCCATTTCCTTGATGGCGGAAGAGTCGTGATGTCAATCACCGATAGCGGCCCGGGAGTATCGGATAACATGATCGATCGCCTATTTGAGCCGTTCATCTCTTCCAAATCGAGCGGAATGGGATTGGGGCTGGCGCTAAGCCGGACAATTGTCGAGGCCCACGGCGGAAATTTGTGGGCGGAGATTGGCGATCACGGTGTATTTAAGTTTGTGCTGCCATTCGTAGAATCGACAAAAAATGATGTCAAATGAATTAACGGTTTTTATCGTCGATGATGACCCCGCCGTCAGGGATGCTCTCGGGCTGCTGTTGTCGATCAAGGGTTATCGCACCGCCGTATTTGCGAGCGGCGAAGATTTTTTGCGCGCATGGCGGCCAGAGTGGATAGGCTGTCTCCTTCTCGATGTTCGGATGTCGGGCTTGGATGGGCTTGCCGTGCAAAAAAAACTCGGGGAACTTCATTCCCATTTGCCGATCATCATCATTACCGGCCATGCCGACGTAAGTTTGGCGCGACAGGCATTCAAGGCGCAGGCCGCCGATTTCCTTGAAAAACCTCTCGACGACGTTAAATTGTTCGGCGCCATCGAGGAAGCGTTTTCACACGCGGGAGCAGCTCAGGCTGAATTTCAACATCGCGAACATACGCGTCGTCTGCTTCAAAATCTCACGCCGCGCGAACGCCAAGTGCTTGATCTCATCGTTACAGGGCAACACAATCGCAATATCGCACCAGCGCTTGATATCAGTGTTCGCACTGTTGAAGTGCATAAGGCAAGGATAATGAGCAAACTGGGTGTCGATAATGTTGCAGATCTGGTTCGCATCAGCATGCTGCATAAAGCGCGAACTTGATTGTGCCGATGCACAAGGTCTAACGAAGCGAGCGGTCAAATCGCGTCACGGCCACAAAGCCGTAGGCCACACCATGTACGCTACCTCGTTCAATACCGGTTACGGCAATTGCATGAGCCGCTTCAAGTCGTAGGCAAGAACATGAAGGCTCATTCCGGCTCGAACTTATTCAAGGATTTTTCTTTGCCAAGCGCAACCCTGTATTTTTCCAGCTTCGCTTCGTAGTCTTCCGCGTCGCCATATTCGAGGAAATGAGCATAACGCGCATGGGTTCCGAGCATCTTACGCGCATGTTTGATGGGGCAAAAATACTGTTCCGTGCGAGCGATTATCTCGGAAATGTAGGCGATCAAGCCAGCGCCGTATGCACAATACGTGCAGTGAAATTTCTCGATGAAATTGAGGTATTCGAGATGCTGCCGGTCGATCACGATATAGTCGCTACGGCGCACTTTTGCGATTTGGTAGATCGGGAAACAGGTGGCCTGATACAGGGTGATGCACGCATCGAATAATAGCAGCGGAATGATCATCCCGTAGATGAAGGGTCCTGTGATCAGGTTTTGCGGGCGGTAAGTGACCATCCAGCGGAAAAAACCGGTCTTGAGCTGCCGGTGTGTCTGTTTGACGGCGCGCTCAAACTCGACGCGTTTTCCCTTGATTTGGAAAAACATCTTGGTTTCTTGTTCATGCAAAGCCGTCGCCAGCTCGTCTTCGAGGGCCGTCATTTGGGCAAGCAGACGGCGTATATTTTCGTTCATGAAATTCCTGTGCAGGTGGACGCTAGCCGCCCCTGGGAAAGAATGGTCGAATGACCTTGTATTTGTTCAGTTTCGTAAAATTCATGGCGTACCCTTGCGTCGCCAATATTTTGAGCCGAGCGAACTTTTCAGACCGGCCATTTGTGCCGATCCGCAAAAATGTTTCATCAGCTCGAAAACTCCTGAATGAAGGCGGCAGTCAAATCGCGTTCAAGGCCACATTCAACTCGACAGATTGGCACTCTGCCGCTCCCCCAAAGCGATGTCGACCATCATCTCTCTGGCCAATGCGCCCAGTTTTCCTCGCAACTCATCGACGGACAAGGCGGCCGGTACCAGCAAGTGCGCGCCGATCTTGAAAGTCTGTTTGCCGGACACACCGCTGCGGACGATCTCGGTGTGAATATTCTCGATGCTGATGCCGCACTCCGCCAATATCTTCGTCACGTTGCTGACGATTCCGACCCGATCTTCGCCGACCAGTTCGAGCTCGACCCCGCGCAGCGAGGCGGGCACGCTGGCGCCGTCGCTCCTGGCGATCACTACCTGCAAGCCGCTCGACTCCAATTGGCGCAACGCGCTCGCCAATGCATCCGCGTTCTCGCGCGGCACCTCCAGGTGAACCGTGCCGGCAAATTCGCCGGCAAGCCTTGTCATGCGGCTCGTCGCCCAATTGGCGCCAAAGCGCTGCGCGCGTTCGGCCAGCAAGCTGACGATGCCGTGACGGTCGGCGCCCACGATCGAGACGACCAGCGATGTGGTCGCCGGACTGACTTCTTCGGTCAGCACGACGGACTTGCGAATCATCGGCGCTCTGGTGGCGAAGCGCGGATCTTGCGGGTGGGCGGGGACGTAACCTTGCAAGCGGGCGCAATGGACAACCTTGGTCAACAGTGCGAGGCCCATCGGCGCCAAGGCGCGCTCCCACAATTCGCGCGAGGTCTCGCCCTTCATCACAAAGCACCAATCCTGAGCGGCGATGGCGCCCGCGTCCCAGCCGTCGGCCAAGTGATATACCGAACCGCCGGCGATCGGATCGCCTTCAAGAATCGTCCATTCGACGGCAGCGATGCCGCGATGCCGGGGCAACAGCGACGGGTGATAGCCGACGCCGCCGAAGCGCGACCGCGCGATCGCCTCGTCACTTACCCGCGCGTGCGTGTGCGCGGCGATGA
>PKWO01000135.1:0-7275 GCA_003132085.1 Oxalobacteraceae bacterium
GCTCTTGCTACCTTAAAGTGCGTGAACGGGCATCGTTTGAATTCGCCCTGACTTCAGCAGCGGTTGCGTTGGATATCAAGAATGGCACGATTCAAGATTCCCGTATTGTATTGGGTGGCATCGCCACCAAGCCATGGCGTGCCAGGGGTGCGGAATCCTATCTCGCCGGCAAGCCTGCGCATGAAGTTCATTTTGCCGCTGCGGCGGAAATTGCTCTCGCGCCGGCGCGCCCGAGCAAGGACAACGCATTCAAGGTCAAGCTGGCGCAACGCACGGCGGTGCGCGCGTTATCGATGTTGGTGGCGGGAGAAACAGCATGATGAAAAATATCGGCGACCCTATCGCCCGCGTCGATGGCCGCTTGAAAGTGACCGGCGCGGCACTGTATTCCGCGGAAATCCCCATGCTAAAGCCGGCCTATGCGGTGCTGGTGACATCGACCATCGCCAGCGGCCGCATTACCGCGTTGGATGATGAGAAAGCGCGCCACGCGTCAGGCGTGATTGCGGTGTTTTCCTATAAGAACGCGCCACACTTGAACCGGCCGAAATTCATGCCCGCCGGGCAGAGCACGCCGATCCTGCAGAGCGCCGACATCTATTATGGCGGACAGCCCATTGCGGTGGTGCTGGCGGAGTCGCTGGAAAGCGCAACCCATGCCGCTTCACTGGTGGCGGTTAGCTACAGCGCGCTGGCGCCGGCGATCGACATGTTTGCGCATCTCGACAGCGCCTTCGTTCCCGCCAAGCGGCAAACCGGCGAAGATCCCTCTTCCAAGCGAGGTAATGCGCTGGACGGGTTGACACACGCCGACGTCAAACTGCGCTTGATGTATACCACGCCGGTGGAGCATCACAATCCGATGGAACCGCATGCGGCCACCGCCGTTTGGGAGGGTGACCAGCTGACGGTATACGACGCCACGCAAGGCGTCACCAATTCCGCTCATTCGCTGAGTCAGATCTTGGGTGTGCCGGCGGCGAATGTGCGCGTCGTCTCGCGCTTTCTAGGAGGCGGGTTTGGTTGCAAGGGAATGAGTTGGCCGCATGTGGCGATCGCCGCGATGGCAGCGCGCGAAATCAAGCGTCCAGTCAAGCTGGCACTGACGCGGCCGCAGATGTTCTCTGGCAACGGACATCGACCGACTACGCGGCAAAGCATCGACATCGGCGCGAGCCGCAATGGCAAACTCACGGCGATCAGCCATATCGTTGATAGTCACACGTCCGCCCTGGATGATTTTACTGAAGCATCCGGCAGCCCTACCGAATTTCTCTATTCATGCAGCAACGTGGAAGTATTGCACCGGCTGGTGCGCCTCAACACAGGCACGCCGACGTTTACCCGTGCACCGGGCTTTGCATCGGGCTCTTTTGCGCTGGAATCGGCGATGGACGAGATGGCCTGCAAACTGGATATCGATCCGGTCGAATTCCGCCTACGCAATTTTGCGGCGCGCGACGAACAAGAAAATCTGCCCTGGTCCAGCAATTCATTGCGTGAATGCTACGCTGCGGCAGCGGCGCGTTTTGGCTGGCAGCGGCGCAGCTCGAGGCTGGGTTCCCACCGTGACGGGCGGCTGCTTGTCGGCTACGGCATGGCGAGCGCAACGTATCCGGCGCATTTCCAGGCAGCATCAGCCAAGGCGACCTTCTACGCCAACGGCAAGGTATTGGTCCAATGCGGTACCCAGGACATCGGTACCGGAACGTATACGGTCATGGCGCAAACCGCTGCCAACGTGTTGGGCGTGGGGGTAGAACAGGTTCGTTTTGAACTCGGCGACACGCGCCTGCCAGCGGCGCCTGGCTCCGGCGGTTCGACCACTGCCGCCAGCGCCGGATCAGCCGTATTCAACACAGTTCAGGTCCTGCGCGACCGCTTGATCCATATGGCCGCTACCGATTCGCGCTCGCCTCTTTATGCCACCGACGAGAAATTGATCATCATTCGCGATGGGCGACTCATGGTGGACGGCCACGCAGCCGGCAGCGAAACACTGGTCGAATTGCTGGCCCGGCAAGCGCTACCCAATGTTACGGTCGATTCCAGCACCGGGCCCGGCATTGAACAAGGCTACCCGGAGATGCAGAAGCCGGGTGACACGCCCGGCGAAAGACCGAAGAGCCGTCATTCCTATAAGGTTTTCGGCGCGCATTTTTGTGAAGTACGGGTTGATCCCGATCTTGGCGAAGTACGGGTGGCACGCATGGTAAGCGCTTTTGCCGGCGGCCGAATTCTGAATGCACGTACGGCGCGCAGTCAATTGCAGGGCGGCATGATCTGGGGGATCGGTATGGCACTCATGGAAGAGACGCGCATCGATCGGCAGCGCGGCTTTTTTTCCAATGCCAACCTAGCTGATTATCTATTGCCGGTTAATGCCGACATACCTGCCGTCGAAGCGCTATTGGTGGAGGAAGTCGACCCCTATGTCAATCCGATCGGAAGCAAGGGCTTGGGCGAAATTGGCATCGTCGGCGCTGCCGCCGCCGTCGCCAACGCCGTCTACAATGCCACCGGCAAGCGGATTCGGGATCTGCCCATCACTCCCGATAAGATTATTTGATCGCAAAATAACAACGTCGACTGTCGTTGAATAGTCACGAATTGATCAAATTTTTTGCGATTTCTCGCGAGATGCAAATTGTTTGGCCGCGAAGGTCCAGATCATACTCGACGCGTCCGGACCTTTCGGATCGCTGTACGCATGACCTGCGGCGCCGCCACTCCACGCATGGCCAAGCCCGTTGATTTCACACAAGGTTACCATGAGTCGCCCGTGGCTTCGATAGTCGGTAGTCGTCACCGGGTACCGTGCACCGCGTCGAACGATGCGCGGCGTGCTCGGGACCGCGCCGCATTGGGTTGCCCACTGCCGTGCCGCTTGATTGCCGTTGACGGGCACGACGACTCTATCGTTGCTGCCTTGGATCACGAGCAACGCACCCAGATGTTGGTCGACAGGGAGCGCTGTGGCAGTAACTATGCGCCCGCGCATCGCCATGAAAGCAGTCGTCGAAGAATGCGCGACACCGGCTGTAATTCCTGAATGCATCGCAATCACCCGAAAGCGCGCCGGGTGAAGTATCGCCAGAAGAGCTGCCATACTGGCGCCTGCCGAGAACCCAGCCAGGACAATGCGATCCGGGTCGATCGGCTGCAATTGGCAGACTTGATCGATCACGGCGTCGATCGAGTTGGCCTCCCGTTGAGCCCGACCCGAACGTGTGTCGTACCAATTCCAGCAGCCTTGGGCGTTCGAGAGCCGCTTCTGTTCCGGGTAGAGTACGAGAAAGCGTTTGCTTGCGGCAATTCGATTCATCCTGGTACTCGCTGCCAGCACTTCGGCGTCTTGTCCGCAACCGTGCAGCATTACCATCAGCGGCAGGCGCTCGGAGCGTTGCACGCCGGGTGGCTTGTAAAGGTGATAACCGCGTCCGCCAACCGTTCCGATTGAGACGCCAGAACGCCAATTGGCCGCCGACGTCGATCCCTTTTTTTCGGATATGGGTTGGCGCGCTTTCGGCAGGGTCCGCAGCGACTTCACGATCGCCTTCACGCCAACGCGTCTCGCCGTCCTCGTCATCTTGCTCAATATGCGTTTGAATGAGCGATTCCAAAGCTTCGTTGACATGCGCTTTGTCATGATTTCCGTTTTTTGTTCACACGCCGCCGATCGAAAGCAAAGCTTCTTTTACCCGTGCCAGCCCAAACCGCCATACTTGATCCATGTGGATATGCGGCATGGAAGGCAACTCCGCCGGATCGATAAAGACATTCAGCACCGCAGGGCCGGTTGCGGCAAATAATTGTTGCAGCCCGCTTTCGAGATCGGCTGATTTCCGTACTGTAAATCCTGATACGCCACATGCATTTGCAAATGCCGCAAAATCCATATTGGGAAATTTGCTCCCTTCATGAGCAGGAAGGCCTGCTACTTCCATTTCAAGATGGACGAGTCCCCACTCCTGATTATTGAAAACAATCACTTTCACCGGCAGATGATGTTCTACGCTCGTCATGAATTCACCCAGCAGCATGGTAAAGCCACCGTCGCCTACAGCCACAATGACCTGCTTGCTGCGATCAAGCGCCTGCACGCCATTTGCCTGCCCCAAACTGGTGCCGACAGCCGCATTATTGAATGAAGCCAGAATCCGCTGTTGGCCGGATTGTTGCAGCCAATTGCCGCACCAAAGCGTCACAATGCCGGTATCGACGACGATGATGGCGTCGCTTAGCGCATGACTGCTAATACCGCGTGCCAACGCCTGTGGATTGATATGTTCCTGGCTTTCCTTCAAGATTGCCTTCTTGTCCAACATTTCATCCCATTTTTTTCGCGCTTCCGTAACTTGTTGCAAAAAGTCGTGGTCTTCCCGTTGCGGCAATTGCTCAAGCAACTGCGCAATCGTTGGGTTGATCGCGCCGACAATGCCCAATTGAACTGACGTGCGCCGTCCGAGAACTTCCGGCCGCGTGTCAATTTGAATGACTTTGCCGTTTTGGGGCAAATACTCGGAATACGGATAATCAGACCCTAGCATCAACACCAAATCTGCGTTCTGCAGCGCATCGACGCTTGGTGCACCTCCGATTATTCCGACCCCTCCTATCCAGTGCGGATGGGTATAGGCCACCATATCCTTGGCGCGAAACGTATGCATGATCGGTGCCCGCAGGCGTTCAGCCAATTGCAGCACTTGCGGTATTGCCGATCGACATCCGGCGCCGGCAAAAATCGCGATATTTTTGGCTTGACCAATCAAATGGGCAGCTTCAGCCACATCTTTGGGGTCAGCAGCTGTTTCGGGAGAAACCCGTAATGTGGCCAGGCTCCCAATCTTTGCGTCGGTTTTCGCTTCAAACACTTCCGGCGGAATATTCAAATGGGAGACGCCACGCCTGCCGTAAGCATGAGCGATAGCCTGATGAAACACGTGGGCAGCCTGAGCTGCATTGGTCAGCGTTTGCGTATAGACGGTGACGTCACGAAACAACAAGTCGGGAGTATTTTCTTGCAAATAATCATTGCCACGTTGCCCAGCAGGGACACCGCCGGAAATCGCCAGAACCGGTGCATGATCTTTGTGCGCCTCATACAATCCCGCGATCAAATGATTGGCGCCAGGGCCGGTCGTGCCGCAGCACACCGCGAGCTTGCCGGTTAGCTTGGCTTGGCCTGCGGCAGCGACCGCTGCACCTTCTTCGTGCCTTACGCCTATCCATTGCATGCCTTCGTGTCGGCGTATGGCGTCGGTAAACGGATTAAGCGCGTCGCCCACCACGCCAAATATCTGACGGACACCGATTTCATATAGCGTAGCGACCAAAAGCTCAGCGACGGTTTTTTTCATTTTATTTTCCTTGATTGGAACCGCTACACTGTCCGGTCAACCGGCATGCAAAGATTTGTCATTCGGTTTAGCGCGGACGCACTGATCCATGTCTCGGTTTTTTTTGAGGCAATGCGCGCGCCCTCATGGTATTGCCGAAAATACGCTTGTAGCGCTGCATAGCCAGTTCAACGTCGTTGCGCATGGTGTAGTCCGTGAGCCGGTTTGAAGGGCGCCAGGCGACTAAAGGGAAGGCGCGTGCATTTCACGAAAAGAACCATTCAAAATCATTGACCCATTGCAAACCGCCGGCAATGTTCCAGGTGTGTCTGTTCATGACTTATTTTGCCGCCTGTTTAGCCCGATACGTGCTGTTCACGCAACAGCGAAATGAGCGCTTTATTGAAGGCAGGAATATCGTTCGGTTTGCGCGACGAAACGAAATTTTCATCGCATACCACTTCCTTATCCAACCAAACGGCGCCGGCATTTCTGAAATCGTCTTGCAGACTCGGCCAACTGGTGATGGTCCTCTCATTGGCAATGCCGGCGGAGATCAGCAACCAGCCGCCATGGCATATCGATGCAATCGGCTTGTTCATCCGGTTAGCCTCTTGCACAAATTTACGTGCCTGCGGCAACATGCGCATTGCATCGCCATTGACTACGCCGCCGAGCAGCAGCACCGCAGCATAATCATCCGAACGGGCGTCGTCGAAGGACTTATCGACATGGACACTTGCGCCTTTTTTCGTGTGTTCGAAGCCTTGCACACTCCCGATCTTATCGGATATGACTTCAATCTTGGCGCCCGCCGCTTCCAGTGCCTTTCTTGGCTCCAGCAACTCGGATTGTTCAAAACCATCGGTAACCAACACCGCGATTTTCATATGCTTCAAGCCGATTGCAGGCAAGTCACCAGCTTCCTGAGCTTGAATCTGATCCCGATCCCGATCCCGATCTTCATTGCCATGCATGTTTTCATGCATGGCGGCACTGTTTTGATGATCTGCTGCAGCCAAAGACATTTCAGGCGCTATTTCGATGCGCGAAATGTTGGACGATGCAATCGGGTCACTTGCCGGAAACGACATTTCATTTGCGTCGTCAAGTGTTAATTCATCAGAGCTATCATGCTCAACAGAGCGAGCATTAATCTTGGATTCGTTCATGGCAATTCCATTTAAGTTAAACATTTTGAAGCAAAGCTGCGCCCTCAATGTATTGCGGCCTGCGTCGTGATCGGCAAGATATTTGCCGGCTGTGGTGCTGTTATCCGTGCATCAATGAACAAACAAGGCGATCAAAATAATGATCGGGATGGGAACCCCCAAAAACAACAGTAGAAGTGAACGCATGGCATGTCTCCGAAATGAAAATGAATAAATCGAATGATTGTGTCGCCAATAATCAGCGATAGCAGTTAAGCCAAACTTCCAACATGGGCCACGCGGTCACGCTGCCTTCCTCCAAACGTGGCGGCAAAACTCGCTATAAACGCACCCGACAATAGCGAAACAAACATCCACAATGCCGAATAAGCTGCTGTCTTGCGTGCATGATCGGCGGCTTGCCGGGCGCTTTGTTCCGCGTTTGCAATGGACGTACGGACGATATTGAAGGTAGCGCTGACGCGTTTATCGGCATCAGTAACGGATAAGCCTGTTCGTTTCGCAATTACTTGCGCCAGGTATTGTTCATCTTGCGACGGCAGGTTGCTGGAATGCATGCTGTTGATAAAAATCCGCCCAGTTTCCATGCGAACTGCAATGTCAGAGTTTCCGGTGGAATCGGGCGCAGATTGATCGGAACGAAACAGGGAGTCGACCATATACTTCATCATTGCGCCGCTGTTGCCGCCGTTACCGTCGTTACTCCTATCCGCATTATTGCCATCGGCATCGGACGAAGCTATCGATGCGTTATGGTCGGCGGC
>PKWO01000135.1:7338-8477 GCA_003132085.1 Oxalobacteraceae bacterium
CGAGGCCTGCTGCGATTATCTGAGTAAGGATAAGCCACGCGATCGATGACGCACCAAGCGCGGCCGCGCCAATCCCACTATTCGGCCACGGCGAAATGGTTGAAAAACCAAGACCTACACCTAACACCAGCAAGATCAGCGAAAGTGCTGCTGCGGCGGCAGCACCGGCTAAAATCGCACTCCAAGATACTCCAGATGACGTTCTATCGGATGCTGCATCCGAAAAACTTTGCTCGGTTGTTTGCATGGTCGCCTCCTTTTGTGATGTAAAAGAATGGCATAGATTTATGTGCAAGTACGTACGTCAGCACACATAAAGGGATTGTTTTTGAATGTTGTTCAGGGCCGCCCACGCCAACACCGGCGCTTCGCCAGTGCAGCGAAAACGTTATCCGGGGACAAAATCAGCGAAGAATCTCAATATGACCGATCTCGTTGAGGCGATCGGGAAGATACCGTTGAAAACGGATATGAAAACAAAGTCATCTGAATTTTCAAACCGTTCGAAGAAAACAAGTCCTCAGGCATCGAATGACGACATCGCAACAAACGGGCATTCCGCTGTCGCGGCTGCAATATTTTCAAAAACCGATAGAAAAAAGCAAGAAATCCAATTCAAAGCCAAAACCTGAAGAACCAAAAACCGGACATTTAAATTTGGCTGGCAACCGGACATTTGAATTTAGCCTTGACATCGATAAGGTGAGCCGGCTGGGCAAAACGAAGCTTCATCATGGGCAGCATGCTGTGGCCGCCGGCCAACAGCTTGGCCTCGTCGCCTGAGTCGTTGGGAAAATTACGCGAATTGCGAAAAGAGCGCATGCATAAAAATGCAGACTGATGGCAAACCAAAATCAGCGATAGGAGGCATGGGTGAATAGAGAAATCGACAGATTGCCGGTTCGGGGATGACTGCGCCGGAGTTGCGTCGCCACGAGAGGTTCCAACACAAACTGGAACAGTTTAATCCGGGGATGGTATGGCTTTACATAGCAAGATTCCCGTGTACCGAAAAAACCGGGTGGTTTTGATCGACCACGCGGTGCGTTTTCAGGCGGACGGCCACTATACGACGATAGTGACCAAGGACGACCACTTCCTCTCCAACCTCTCTCTGACCGACCTGGAGGGTCGGTTGG
>PKWO01000035.1 GCA_003132085.1 Oxalobacteraceae bacterium
GCTTTGAGAATGATTGAACTCTGAATGCATCACACCGGTGCCGGCACTCATGCGCTGAACATCACCGGGCCGGATCACGCTGCCGTTGCCCATGCTGTCTTTGTGCGCAAGCTCGCCATCAAGCACATACGTGATGATTTCCATATCCTTGTGCCCGTGCGTGCCAAACCCCTCGCCGGCACCGATACGGTCGTCATTCAACACCCGCAACGGACCGAAGCCCATGTGTTCTGGGTCATAATAATCGGCAAAAGAAAAACTGTGGTGCGCGTCGAGCCAACCATGATTGGCATGCCCGCGATCCGCACTTTGTCGCACTTCAATCATCTCTGACCTCCATACATATGAACTTATTGGTTGTAGGATGCACTATAAACGCTTGCCATCATTTAAAACAGGTGATATTTTTAGACAAATCATTCAAAATATTTGAATAAAATATCGACCTATGAATCTGACGCTGGAAGCATTGCATATTTTGGATGCAATTGACCGCAAGGGTAGCTTTGCCGGTGCCGCAATTGAACTCGACCGCGTGCCGTCGGCGCTCACTTACAGTGTGCGCAAGCTGGAAAACGATCTGGATGTGCTGTTATTCGATCGTAGCGGGCATCGCGCAAAATTGACCCCGGCCGGGCGAGAGTTATTGACCGAAGGCCGGCACTTGTTGCGCGCCGCCGCTGAATTGGAGCAACGCGTAAAGCGAACTGCAACCGGCTGGGAAGTCGAATTGCGCATCGTGCTCGACAGCGTGATCCCGTTTGAAAAAATGATCCCCCTGATCGCCGCGTTCGACCGTGAAGGATCAGGTACCCGCCTGCGATTTTCGTGCGGGGTGCTGTCTGGTGTCTGGGAGTCTTTGTTGAACGGCCGCGCCGATCTGGCCATCGGCGCCGCCTATAGCGGCCCCGAGACGACACTGATGACAGGCGGCTTCAGGACCATGTCGCTTACCCCAAATGCCTGGGCATTTGCGGTCGCCCCCGTCCATCCGCTTGCTAAACTACCCGAACCGCTGACGGCAAGCCAGATTCAGCGGAACCGCGCGGTTGCCGTTGGCGACACCGGACGCACGTTGCCAGGTATTTCCACAGGCCTGCTGAGCGGACAGGAAACCTTGACGGTTCCATCATTGAAGGCAAAACTTGCGGCGCAGTTGGCAGGCCTGGGTTGCGGACACTTGCCGCGCTCCCTGGCGGCCCCGCATTTTGCGTCAGGGACCTTGATTGAGAAGCAAACCCAGGAAATCAGGCCGCCAATCGTCACCCAAATTGCCTGGCGAACCACAGGACGCGGTAAGTGCCTGAAGTGGTTTTTGAATCGATTGGCAGATCCCGCCGTCCAGCAAGCGCTGTGCGGGGATTGACCTGATGGCGGCGCCACGCTACATCGGCCGCTTTGCGCCTTCTCCGACCGGGCCATTGCATGCCGGTTCACTGGTGGCGGCGATGGCGAGCTACCTGGATGCCAAAGCGCATTCCGGACAATGGCTGGTGCGCATCGAAGATATCGACGAATCGCGCACCGCAGCCGGTGCCGCCGAGTGGATATTGCAGTCATTGATCAGGTTCGGCATGCACTGGGATGGCGAGGTAGTGTGGCAAAGCAACCGGAAAAACTTGTATCAGGCGGCATTCGATCAACTACGCGCATATACATACTCTTGCGGTTGTACGCGGCGCGAAATTGCCGATTCGCGCATCGGCATCGCCGCCGATGGAGCCGCCGTTTATCCAGGCACCTGTCGTGCCGGCCTGGCGCCCGGCAGGCTGGCACGATCTTTCCGGCTACGTGTGCCCGAGCAAGATCAAGCGGGAGAATACATACAATTTGAAGATGCCTGGATTGGGCCGGTTGCGCAACATCTGTCCACCGCAGTCGGCGATTTCGTGTTGAAACGTGCCGATGGGTATTGGGCTTATCAACTTGCAGTCGTCGTAGACGATGCGGCGCAATGCGTGTCGCACGTAGTGCGTGGTGCGGATCTGCTCGATTCGACTCCGCGTCAAATTTACCTGCAGCGGCTACTGCAATTGCCGATGCCGAAGTATTCGCATGTGCCGGTTGTGGTCAACCGGCAGGGAGAAAAACTCTCCAAGCAAACCGGCGCGCAACAACTCGATCTGCAGCGCCCGCTGGAGTGCCTGCTCGATACCGCCCACTTTCTAGGTTTGGCAGTGGCGCGCCCCGTGTCAATCAAGCAATTCTGGCAAAAGGCGACTATTGCGTGGGGTAACTTGCACGGCGGCGGCTAATCCAATCTCACTCAATCACGCTTCGGCATGCCCCCTAGCAACGCTGCCATCTTGCTCTTCTGAGGTTTGATCGAAGTCGATTTGGGCGCGCCTTCGTTGACGTCGGCGGCCGGTGCCGGTGCCGACGGCTCATAGGGCTTCATGAACCAGGGGTCGACCTTTTCCTTGCGCGGCGCCGACGCATACGCACTGCGCCCCGCCGGTGCCGCGCGCGGTGGTGCCGAGCGTTGCTCGCCATCTTCACGGCGCCGGTGTTCGCTGCTACGCGCCGCGTGCGGCACAAATCCGGCCAATTGAGCAGGCACAAACTTGTGCTTGATCATCTTTTCAATATCGGCCAGCAAGCGCTCATCCTTGTCGGAATACAGCGAGATTGCGTCACCGGAAGCACCGGCACGTCCGGTTCTGCCGATCCGGTGTACATAGTCCTCGGCATTGTAGGGCAGGTCGAAGTTGATCACGCACGGCAATTCCGCAATATCGAGACCGCGTGCGGCAACATCGGTTGCCACCAGAACGTCAATGGTGCCGCTCTTGAAAGCCTCCAATGCCGCCATCCGCTCGGCTTGCGATTTGTCGCCGTGGATCGCCGAGGCCTTGACGCCCTCCTGTTCCAGTTGCCGCGACAGGCGCGAGGCGCCGATTTTCGTATTTGAAAATACCAGCACCTGTTTCAGATCGCGACCGCGTATCAAGTAGACCACCGCATCGCGCTTGGCGTCTTCGTCAACTTTATAGACGATCTGGGTGACATTGTCGGCCGTAGCATTGCTGCGCGCCACTTCAA
>PKWO01000259.1 GCA_003132085.1 Oxalobacteraceae bacterium
GTGCGCCGGTCGCCAAGAACACATCGTCGTTAGGCTGAGAACCGCGCCCACTTGCGACGGTCTCTGTGAGATTGCGAAGCACCTCGCCGTATTCGACAGGCACACCAGCCTGGATCATTGCGTTGATCCACACATCGCGATCGATATCCCGATACGTGATCTTGCGGCCGACTGCAGTCGAGATAAGGCCGGCCGCTTCTTCAAAGGTTAGCGCTTTGGGGCCAGTCGGAGCATATGCGCGCCCCGCGTGTTGCGAAGGAGAGATCAGCGTCGATACTGCGACGGATGCGATGTCCTCTGCGCTGACGAAAGCTTCAGCACCGGTGCCACACGGCACGATGATTTCGTCGTTCACGGGCTTGAGAAACGTTTCGCTGAAGTTCTGCATAAACCAAGCGGGACGCAGGATGGAATGCGTGAATGACGCACGCGAGGCAAGATCGAGTTCCACTGCACGCAATGCAACTTCGGCAGGCGCATGCTCTATACCGTAAGCGCTGAGATAGGTTATGTGGCGCACACCGGCCAGTTCCGCTTCATCAAGGAAGCGCGATACTATGTTTGCAAAGTCGACGCGCAACACGGGTGAAACGAGGTAAACGCCGGAGACCCCTCGAAGAGCCGGACCAAAGCTTGTTGGGTCGCTCCAGTCAAAGTGGACGTCCGCATGGGAACGAGCGGCTCTGCGGACCACCGTCCCACGGTCCGCCAGCTTTTGAGCGACACGGGTACCAGTCTTGCCGGTAGCGCCGAGTACCAAGATACTGTTGTTGGTTGATAAGTTCATGATTTGGCTCCTAGTGATTTAATCGGTAGGGCCATTTTAGAATCAAATATTGAGCGTTTAAAGAAGTTTGACGCTCAATAATTTGTGCGATACACTCAAACTATGGACATACTTCAAGAACATCTGGTGAGGGCGCGCGCATCCGGCGGCGTGTTTGCGCGGTCTATTGCTATGGCCCCTTGGGGACTTCGATTGCCGGGCTCGATTCAGCTCGCAGTTCACGCGGTGATTCAGGGCCGTGCTTGGCTATGGATTGACGGCGACAACAACCCGCTCGAACTAAGGCCAGGTGACTTGGCGCTCGTTCGAGGAGGCCCGGATCACTTCATTGCCCATGAACCGGGCGCCCGCTGTGTATCGCCGGAGGATTTCCGAACCCAGCACGCCGCAGATGAGGAAAAGCTTGATCCGCGTGCGGCGATATTCCNNCAATCCCGTCGCGCGTCGATAATCCGATACACGGTGTGGTCGAGATTCTATCCAGGGAACTTGCAGGCGCGGAACCTGGCCGTCAGACGGTACTAGACCGGTTGTTGGACGTTTTGGTGGTCCTTGGACTTCGAACCGGACTCGCAAGCAGCGCAAATGCGCCCGCGTGGTTTCGCGGCGCTTCTGACTCGCGCCTGTCGCGAGCCTTGCAGGCAATGCATGAGGACACTTGCAAATCGTGGACTGTTGAAGAACTGGCAAAGCTGAGCAATATGTCCCGCGCCACATTTGCGCGTGTATTCCAGGAAGTTCTTGGAGGCACGCCAATAAAGTACCTCACCGACTGGCGAATGACCGTTGCGCGCGACCTTCTGCGAACTCACGAAATTCCGCTAATTGATGTTGCTGAGCGAGTTGGCTACTCGTCTTTGTATGCATTTGCAACTGCCTTCCGGCGCATTCATGGGCAGCCTCCTGGGCGGTGGCGGCAGTGCGAATTGGCCCCCGTCGAAGGAACGCTGGCCCACTAGTGTTAGCGCCGATTGAATATTGAGTAGCCGCTATCAGTCAGTCTGAAGCAGGTATTTACGGTAGAAAATCGAGGTGGTGAGAGCAGCCAAGCCCGCAGCTTTTTATGTGTTCTCCGCTCTCTGAATCGGGGCGGTTTCCTTTCCCTACCAATGCTAAAATGAAACCGATTGATTGGTCCGCGTGTAATGTATTGATTTATATGGGAATAATTTCCGGCCTTTGCGGACTTCGGCCAATTTGAAAACGGAGAGTCGGGGAGAATAATGGCCTGGAGAGAGCAAAAACGGCCATTTTTGAGGTGAGACCGCGAAGCCCGGAGTCCGCAAGAACCCTCCGGAACCCTCGCAGGCACGCGGGTGTAGGCAAAAAAATACCAACAGCATACGCGGTTGGTATTTTGTAATGGTGGGGCGGCGGCAATCGAATAACAGGCTAAAACCGTTGTAAACAGGCGGTTTGTGTCATTCGAATATTTTTAGTTACCGTCAAACTTACCGTCAATAAATTATGTCACACGGGTTCAATTCCGAGTTTTGAATATTTCTTGCGCTTACTCACTCCAAAATAGCGCGAAAATTTTTAGCTATCCGTGTTGTATTGCCGGGTAGCCAATTTGTCGATTCGCCTATTAGAAAAATCACCTGATTGGTTTGAATGCCGGGATCATCATTGATCTCGAAACGTCTGAAATCAATATATCATCCCTTTTTTGCCATCTTCTTGCCTGGACTCTTCATGCCAAGAACTGTGCGTATTCCATCCCATCTGACATCGAAGCCCAACCTGTGATGTAGTTTTTCAACAGGGTCTACTAGTGACACCAATTCCTGGTCGGACCAAACGGTCTTTGCATGATAAGCAACGAAAAAGCAAGCGCTTTTGTCATAATTTTCATAGCGTGCTTCACGTGACTCTAAGTTGCCTGAGGCGCCAAACCGCTCGCGCACTTTCAACGCTTTAGCCTTTGTAAGCTTTGGCGTCCAGAAATCACGGTCAATGCCAATTTGACAACTCAGTGCAAAGGCGGCGAGGGCTCCCTCTCGACAGTCGCTGTCCTTTAACCAGTTAAGTAAGAATTTGTCCAAGAGTGCGACAGTTACCTGACTCGGTGATTTAAGGCGCCGACGCGTATTGATCCATACCCAAGTTGCAATACTCCAAATTACGCCGTGTGGATGAAATAGATGCGGCTCAACCAAGTCAATCGGGATGACTTCAGCGATTATTGCATCGTCTTCGCGTTTTGTGCGCGAATGATTCCACAACATTCCCATACAAATCAGGAGTCCGCGGCCAATCTCTTCGTCAATGGCGCTTTGAAGCAACGAACTGACTTCCCCTTTCCCTTGTTCACCAGCCCAATAACCGAATGGTTTCTGATACTCGGCGATACCCGCACAATTATTCATCAACCAAGATTCCTTTGGCCATTGCTTAGATATGAGAAGCTCCCACGCTTGGTTATATAGCTCCCGTCCATACGGACCTCGACAAAGTGCTTCCCAATCATCACCAGATTTGCAGCCATGTGCAAAAAATGCAATCAGCTGCAGTGCGGAGGAAAGTGTTTCCGGCGAAGCTTCTGCTTCCTCAATGAAACATTGAACTAAACGTCCTGCAGGGCCGGGCAACTTTTTGTCTCCCGCGACTATATTCTCTTCAACGGAATCACCAGTCTCCACTTTTGAACGCAAGCTATTCCCTTTTGAAATCAGCTCGACTAGCAATGGTTCCGCTCGTTTTCGAGCCAACACTGCCACCATCGGAATTACTTCCTTCCACTCTTCCGCCAACAAATAACTTGCCAAAGGGGTCAAGACGGTATCGTCTTGTTGATACTGCTTGTAATGCCCCTCGGTTGCTGCAACTGCCGTCAAATACTCTTGAAAGGTCAAGTGCCGAAATTGGTAGAACGGGACTGTACGACCATCCTCCATTTGGTGCCCGGCTTCTAGCAATAAGCTCGATCTCAGTTCAACACGCTTCAAGAAATTGTGTGGACTATCTCTTGCGTAGCGCCTGATGTTTGGATGTCTCTCGCGTGCCTCTTCAAGCAACGCCAAAAGTTCATTTTCGGTAGCGGTTTGCTTCCCCATGCACATAAGCTGAAAAGCGACGTACGCGAGTTGCGGTACCGCCTCTTTCGCATTTAGCGGGTCATGGCCCTTTATGTTCCATGTATCAAGCAAGACATCAACAGCGCGCCCATATAAACTGACCCGATCAGGGGGCAACCCTCCAGCGCCATGCTTCACAACAAGCAACATCGTTAACAGCAAAGGGTTCTCCGCAAGACGACGTAACGAGTCGTTTCTTAAAAGTATTTGCGCAACTTCCTGCCCCTCCGCAATAGCTGCTGGAGTATCCCCGGTCATAAGGCGGTGCCAATAACCGCATAGCAATGAGATTGCATCTTCAGCCAAAGGTGCAAGCCGCCAGCGCTCGCAGAAGCGGGCAAGCGAAGGGGCAACCAAATTAAAACCTGCCTCTCGACTTGTTATTACAATCCGTATGTGCCTGTATTCTTCCAAAAAGGACTCAAGGTGTTCAACGAATGTGGTTCGATCAGCATCGTTATGAATTTCATCCAGCCCATCAACAAGCAACAACACGTGGCCCTTCTTTAAGATCGGCACCAATGCGTCAGAAAGCCCGGCCAAATTGGATTGGCCGGTTATGTCACCAATATTCTTTAGCAAGGTTTTTATCGGCAACCGGATGTGATCACGCCACTCGCGACAGCGGATTAATACCGGCAGCAACTTGAGGTCCGGTAGCTCATCAGTGCTCGCGCTACGACGTGAAGGTTCTGCATAGGCAACCGCAAGGCGCTTCAAAAGCAACGTCTTGCCGCCACCAGGCAACGCCAATAGTGCCAATCGCTTGTGGCCTGCGAGAACCTTTCCGAAAGGCATCACTCCCTTGTTTTCTTTGTTCCATTTTTCAAGCTTCGCTGCGCTATCCGGATCGCTTGGTGAAAATTCTGGCGGGCAAGCAGAAACGTCAAGTGGAACAAATAGTCGTTCCAAGTCGAACTTACGTTGCCTCGTATCCATATCCGCGCTGACACCTTCAATGGTCATTTGTCCGCAGTCGCGGAGCAAGAAATAGCGATATCTTTCAAGAACAATGTTTGACTCAGAAGAGACTGAAACCATTTTCTTGGTTGGCTTTTTGGACGTCGTCAAGGGGAAGTGCTTGAGCAGAAATTCGGCAAGGTCATCATGCGCATCGCCGTAGCTCAATGGTTCAACGAAGCCCGACCAGGCTGGATCGGCGTTTCGTCCGGCCACTTCATCTTCTCGCGTTAACGCAATGTGCTGTGGTGTCAGCGCCTGTAGCTTCGTTCGCAGCCACTTGATGAGAGCAGAAAAATTTGGATCCGCCAGCGTATCGCCGCATCCAATGAACAGTAGATGATTGAATACAGCAAGATTTCTTTGAAATAGATCACGCACCTCATTGGTTTGCGTGGTTTCATAGTCTCGAATGCCAAGTATGCAGGAACTCGGCGTATCCCAAGACCCATGTAAGTGAAGAATTGCCGGATGCTCCCTTTGTATCCAAGACATCACTTTTTTCGTCTCTGAAACCTGTAGCGCGGGTAATCCAGTAACTCTTTCTAAGAGTGGGTCGTAGTTAAGTGTGCACAACGGAATGCCCAACGCAACAAGGGTCTTCAGTGCAATACTCAAGCGCTGATTGCTGGGCTGCACCGAACTGAATACTTCTTCCAGCCATCGACCATAAATTTGATCCCCCGGTGCGCCGAGCTTACGTCCCATGAACTCAGCAGCACCCAGCAGTTCATCCATGTCAGTTGAAGCCAGTTGACTACTCCATGCTGTCAACTGCGCTTCTGAGATGCGTCCCTTTCTTTTTGCATAGTCAAACCCGTTCTTGATGAGTCCACTCCACGAAGGTATTACACCGTTGGTCAGACTCATGCTCACGCCAGCCCCCACCACCACAACGAGTTTTCCTTGTCGTGCAGACTCAACAATTCTTTGCATCGGGTCTGAAGTTAACTTCGCCACACGATTCGGCCCTTTTGTTACAGCTGTCTTTGATTTTGTGACCACTGTTTTCTCCGCGTTTTAAAATTGGCGTGATGCCCTATTGTCAGCTAAAGAATTTCAACCAAGTTCGAATACTTTGATCCACGCCTAACGCGTTGAACAACATGGTGATGCTTGCCAACGCTGCTGCTGTTGCACCTGTTGAATACCGTCGCGCATAGTGTGTTTGTCGTTCTTGGCTTCGACGATGGCGAGCGGAACATCGGGCTTGAAAGAAAGAACGTAATCGGCATGACGGATGGTCTTGGTATTTCGTGCGCCCTTGCTGCTCCGCACGACGACTCGACCGGCAGTGTGGTTATCTTCTTCGCACAACTGCGTATGCGCACTCCACCCCGACGATTCGAGGGAAGGTGTGATGAATTTCGTGCAAATATTCGGTTCTGACCGGTTCTTCTTATCCATACCCTGAAGCAAAGTGCCTTGGCTGTTATGGCGTTTGATTGTACCTGATGAACAACCGATTAAACGCGTACGGCTGGCCGGAAATCGGAATTTTGATATTGCACGGTCATGCTCCCAAATACCGCAGATGGTTTTCGCAACCATTATTACAATCGGAAGCGCCTAAGCCGAGGGAAACCGTTTACGCCGCGTTGCTATCTGTCAGCCTGAATTCACTCCAAAACTGAAAGCCGATAATGCTCATCGCATTGCAGATGCCCTGCGCTCGATTTCTTGCCTGCGCGGCTCATTATGGAGGATAGGGATTCTTCGCCTGCACTGAGATATATGACCCGCCAGCGTTGCGATGTTCCCGCCATGCCATTGCGTTGCGCCCTGGCTTTGCCTTGGCCGTTTGCAAGCAGATAGGCGGCGTCGCCAGCGGCGGCGGGGTCGATCTGGCTGATTTCGTCCAGGATCAGCAAGCCATCATTGTGCAATGCCGCTAGGCCCTCCAACCCGTTAAGGGTACGCCTTGCGTTTTTAGCCAGTTGACTACGCTCTCGTTGGTGGGGGCGGTGGTCGGGTCTGACGGGTCGTAGTGCCGCCAAAAGCGATTTGCTGCTAAGGCGAGTTTGCGGAGCAATTCGGTTTCATAGGTGCCCCACGGCCAATCCCGGCTCAATGGAAGAACAGCTTCATCTTGCCAAGGAAATTCAGGAGGTAGCGTATATCGAATTGACTTGGCCCATGCACCAAAAATTGAAGGTGCGATTTCGCTTTCTTCCAACCCTTCCGTGCTGATAGATACTGGCTTCAGGATACCGACACCTCCAATGCTACTTTTTGCAAGACTCAGTAGGTCATCAAACTCCTGTGGCCTCCGTGCAAATTGCCGATCGAGTTGGGGATTTCCAAATGCGGTAAATTGGTAAGGGTCAAGGTTGCACGCTAAGGCGACGGCATGCCAAAGCCTTATGCTTTTGAAGACTTTCCAATGACCCCAATCAGGTTGAGAAGGTGCAAACGGATTTTGTGCGGCGGGCGATTCATTGTTTGTCATCGAAATTTCTTTATGCTGCGCTAATCAGCGGAACAATATCCGCGCCGGTTTTCAGCTTGTCCAAATAATCGGACCAGTCCTGCATCATCTTCCGTCGTTCTGGTAAATGCGCCGTGCGATTATAGGCCCGTCCATTGGGATCTTTTACCGCATGGGCAAGCTGGTGTTCGATATAGTCGGGGCGAAAACCGAGAACTTCATCAAGAATTGTGCGCGCCATTGCCCGGAAGCCTGCCCGCTCATCTCGTCTTTTTCGATGCCCATGCGCCGCATGGCCGCGAGGATTGCGTTATCGCTCATTGGCCGACCGTTGGTGCGCGCTCCGGGGAACACATAGCGCCCATCGCCGCTAAGGGCGCGCAGATCGGTCAGAATTTCAATCGCCTGCCTTGAAAGCGGGACGATGTGCGGGGTATTGGTTTTTGTGACGATGTAACGCCATTCTCCCGCGTCGAGGTCAATATCCTTCCATTCGGCCTTTCGAAGCTCGCCAGGGCGGACAAATACCAACGGTGCAAGAAGCAACGCGTTGCGGACAATTTCGGACCCTGTATAGCCATCCATGGCGCGCAGCAATGCACCGACTTGTTTGGGTTCGGTAATGGCGGCGAAATGCTCGGATTTGAAAGGGGGGAGGGCGCCCTTCAGGTCGGCAGAGATATCACGCGTGGCGCGGCCCGTTGCAATTGCATAACGGAATACCTGTCCGCAATTCCCAAGCGCTCTATGCGCGGTCTCAAGCGCGCCACGGTCTTCAATCTTTCGGACTGCGGCCAGCAATTCGGGGGCGGTGAGTTCCGCGATGGCTTTGCCGCCAATCCAGGGGAAGATGTCGCGCTCGAAACGCCGAATGATGCGGTCGCCGTGATCTTCGTTCCAAGTTTTGGAATATTTTGCATACCACTCGCGGGTGACAACTTCCAGGCTGTTTGCAGCACTTGCCGTTTTCGAAGCCTTGACCGACTTGCGATTTTCGCCAGGGTCAACGTCTGAGGCTAAAAGTTTCCGTGCATCATCACGACGCGAACGCGCATCCTTCAAGCCAACATCTGGGTAAACGCCCATCGAAAGGGTTTTGCGCTTTCCCATGTAACGATAATCAAGCCGCCACCAGCGGGAACCATTGGGATTGAGCAATAGATATAAACCGCCACCATCGGTCATTTTGATGGGTTTTTCGGTGGGGTTCGAGTTGCGAATTGAGGTGTCGGTAAGTGGCATGACGGTAACTCAATCTGACGGTAAGGTGGTTACCGTCGAATATATCGTCATTTACCGTCGGATTGCAATAGATGCAATCGAATGCTCTAGGACGATAAAACAGTTAAGTCTTTGTTTTTCCAAGGATATTCAGATGTTATTGAACGTCCTTGGATCATTAAATGGTGGAGGCGGCGGGAATCGAACCCGCGTCCAGAAGTACTCTACAGACAGTTCTACATACTTAGTGCTGTCATTTAATTTAACCCGACCAACGCGGACGCACACGCTGTGGTAAGGCGAGTCACCTTAGATTTAGCATCAAGTCAAGTGACCCGGTTTGATGCGATTCCCTGTGAATGACTCTACTGCTGTTGCCAGCCCACCCCAGGGAAGAGATGGTGTAGAGCTAGACAGCGATTAAGCTGCTAGTGCGTACGAGTTATCGTTTGCAGTTATGTTTTTTCCGGTTGTATTTACGAGGTGACCAGCCCTCGGTATGCCCTGCGCTGCTTTGCAACCC
>PKWO01000151.1 GCA_003132085.1 Oxalobacteraceae bacterium
CTGGTCGAAGCTGACGTTGCGCGCGGCCGGGTCGTTCACATCCGGCGAAATCGACGCGGTCTTCGGGGTCGGGCCAAGAGCGCCGGCGACAAAGCGCGGCCGGTCGGGCGTCGAATATTTGTCGCAAGCCGCCCGCGCCAGGCGCGCCGCCTGCACATTCATTTCGTAGGCCAGATGCCCCATGTGGTAATCGTCTTGCGCAATCGTGGTCGCGCCGAACGTATTGCTTTCAATGAGGTCGGCCCCGGCCGCCAAATATTTTTCATGAATTTCGCTGATGACGTGAGGCTGGGTCAACGTCAGCAACTCGTTATTGCCCTTGACGAACAATTCCTTGCCCGGCACCGCGAAATCGGCAAAGCGGGTTCCGCGGTAGTCTTCCTCAGACAGGTGGTACTGTTGAATCATGGTGCCCATTGCACCGTCCAGCACCAGAATGCGGCGCGACAGGATGTCGCGCAAAATCGCTTCTGTAGGGGAAATGTCGTCGTGTTTCATGCGGTACTCGTTATCGGTCAATAAAAATGCAAAAACCCGGCCTGCGAAAACGGGGCCGGGTTATTCACGTCCGCTTTAGCAGTATTTATAAATAGGGCTTTACCCCCATTGGGACTCTAACCCCGGCGCCCGCAAGCTGGGTTTGACTTTTTCAATCAAATCGGCGCCCGAAAATTATACGGTAAATCAAGGGTTTGCGTAAAGACCGAGCCGGAACCGGCAAATTCGCGCAAAATCTGCCCGGCGCACCAAAAAAAATTAAAAAAAAAGCCCGCTGCAAGCAGCGGGCTTAAATCCATATTCCTTTAGGGAGACATGGAGGAGACAGGCAAACTATAATGCCCGCCAAGCTATAAGGCAAATTTCCTTTTAACATACCTCATATTCACAACGTGAATATGAGGTATGTAAGCTGAGGTGCATAAGCTCCGGCTAACTAAAACGCCGCCCTTCAAGCGGAAACCCTTTCAAAAACTCGGCGGCCGGCAAGCGCTTGCCGCCGGGTTTCTGCAATTCGTCGACACGCAATATGCCTTCTCCGCAGGCAATCAATACACCCTCATGCGCGCCGGCGGCTAACACTTGGCCTGGCGTCGCCGCAGTCTCGGCGGCAACCTCCTGCGCTTGCCAGAATTTGATCGGTATCCCGTCAATCGACCCAAATGCACCGGGGAACGGGTTAAATGCGCGTACTTTGCGCGCAAGCGCAGCGGCGGATAGCAAGAAATCCAGCAACGCCTCTTCTTTGGTGATCTTGGCCGCGTAACTGGCGCCGTTCGGTTGCGGCGTGGCCTTCAACTTACCTTGCTGCAGGCCAACCATCGCTTCGACGATCATTCGTCCGCCCAACTCGGCCAACTTATCGTGCAGCGTGCCGGTCGTATCGAACGGCTCGATGGGCAGGCTTTCCATCAGCAGCATCGGGCCGGTATCCAAGCCCTCTTCCATCTGCATGATCGTCACGCCGGCGGCGGTATCGCCCGCTTCAATTGCGCGATGGATCGGCGCCGCCCCGCGCCACCTGGGCAACAGCGACGCATGGATGTTGATGCAGCCCAGAGGCGGAATCTGCAGGATGGAACGCGGTAAAATCAGCCCGTAGGCAGCAACCACCATGACATCGTGCGGCGTCGCACGCAGCAGATCATGCGCCTGCTGCGCAATCTCGGGGTACTTTCCATCGAGACGCAACGACGTCGGCTGGGCAACCGCTATGTCGTGCGCCAGTGCAAACCGCTTGACGGCCGATGCCTGCAACTGCATGCCTCGGCCAGCTGGCCGATCGGGCTGGGTCATCACCAACGGGATGTCAAAACCGGCCAGATACAGCGCTTGCAACGCGACCGCTGCGAATTCGGGGGTGCCGGCGAAAATGATTTTCATCGTAGGCAACCGCGCTAACGCGCGGTCGAATGCCTGTTGTCGCGATGCATTTCCCGCTCTTCTTTCAGCATTTTCGCTTTGATGCGATTGCGCTTCAACGACGACAGGTATTCGACAAATACCTTGCCCTTCAAATGATCCATTTCATGCTGAACGCAAACGGCCAGCAAGCCGATAGCCGCCAACTCAAACGGCTTGCCTTCCACATCCAGCGCCTTGACCTTGACTTCGGTATGGCGCTCGACGCCGTCGTATACGCCGGGCACGGACAGGCATCCTTCTTCGTAAACACTCCTTTCCGGGCTGGCCCAGACAATTTGCGGATTAATGAAAATGCGCAAATCGCTGCGCGTGTCCGAGGTGTCGATAATGATCAGTTGTTGATGGACGTCGACCTGGGAGGCGGCTAAGCCGACACCCGGCGCGTCGTACATGGTTTCCGCCATATCGTCGACCAGCCGCTTCAAGCGAGCGTCGAAAGTCGTCACCGGCTTGGCGATTTTATGCAGGCGCGGATCCGGATAGCGCAGAATATTGAGTAATGACATACGGCTTTTGCGCAACAACACGACGAGGAAAGAGCGTGTTTTCTCTTGCTAATTCAAGGATTTATGTGCAGAATTTGATTCCATTTGACAAGAGTTGCCACTCACTTCATTCTGCACGGGCAACATATTGTGGCGGTATTTCCATAAGAAGCCAAGCGCCACACTCATCGGGTAAAACATGAAAAAGTTTAGCACAGCTGCCGCACTCCTTGTATTCGCATCTGTTTTTCTCCCTCTGGCAAGCCACGCTGCGTCATCCGACGACGCCAGTGTCAGCCCCGGCGCTGCGCGCTGCGCGTTCTTGGAGAATGCCCCGGACCAGCATACTGTCGTACCGGGCGATACGCTATGGGGAATTTCCGGCAAGTTCTTGCAACACCCATGGTGCTGGCCGCAAGTGTGGGGATTGAATCGTGAACAGATCAGCAACCCGCACTGGATTTACCCGGGCCAGATCGTTTATTTCGACCGGGTCGCCGGCCGTCTGCGGTTGGGTAGGCCGACAGGCTCTTCCAGCACGCAGGTAAATAATCAGGCAGACGAAATGAATCCGTTGTCGGGTCGCCGTTTGGAGCCCCAACTGCGCACGCAGAACCTTTATAGCAATGCGATTACCAGCATTTCCACCAATGCGATCGAGCCCTTTCTCTCGCAACCGTTGATTGTGAACGAAAACGAATTGAACGACACGCCGCGCATCATGGCCACGCAAGAAGGCCGGGTAGCGGTCGGCAAGGGGGACCGTGCATACGTGCGGGGCGACTTGAAAGGCGGCACATCGTTCCAGGTATTTCGCCCCGGCGCGCCGCTCAGGGACCCCGGCACGAACAAGATTATCGGTTACGAAGCGGTCTATCTGGGCACGACCAAGTTAACCCGCGCGGCAAGATCCGACGACGAGGCGAATACTTTCACGGTCGTCAGCGCCAAAGAGGAAATGGGGGTTGGCGACCGCTTGCTGCCGGTGCCGCCGCGACCCTTGATCAATTACATGCCTCACCCTCCGGCACAACAAACCGACGCCCGCATAGTGGCCATCTATGAAGGGGTTTCCAATGCGGGCCAAAACCAGATCGTCAGCATCAACCGCGGCCGGA
Organism: Oxalobacteraceae bacterium; assembly: GCA_003132085.1. Taxonomy (GTDB): domain Bacteria; phylum Pseudomonadota; class Gammaproteobacteria; order Burkholderiales; family Burkholderiaceae_D; genus PKWO01. The sequence goes on from PKWO01000151.1 coordinate 3,527, forward strand.
AAGACGGCGTGGATATCGGCACCGTATTGGAACTGTATCGCTTCGGGCCCATCGTGCAAGACCCGACCGACCACAAAAAGGCAGTGAAACTGCCTGACGAACAATATGGCGCACTGTTTGTGTTCCGCGTGTTCGAAAACATTTCCTACGGTCTGATCATGGAGGTACGCGATTCGGTTCAGGTCGGCGATGTCGCCAGATCGCCGGAGTAAGCTTGACGGTTACCGAGGGGCTCGCGGCATGGCTGCGGCTTGAACAAACCGCCGGAGTCGGCCCGGAAACCGCCCGTAAATTGCTCGGCGCGTTTGGACTGCCTGAAAACATATTTTCCGCAAGCTTTTCCGCACTGCAGAAAGTGGTGTCCGAACGCGTCGCCACAGCCTTAACGACGGCCGCCTCGACACAGACGCAAGCGCTGATCGCGCGTACGCTCACGTGGGCGGACCAACCGGGAAATGTCGTTTTAACCTTGGCCGATAGCAACTATCCGCCCTTGTTGCTGAATATTTCGGACCCGCCGCTGGTGCTCTATGTCAAAGGCCGGGTTGCGTTATTGTCCTCGCTTTCGTTGGCCGTGGTGGGCAGTCGCAACGCCACCGCCCAAGGCATCGTCAATGCGGAAAAATTCTCCGAGGCGTTGAGCCGAGCGGGCTTAAGCACGGTCTCAGGCATGGCGCTGGGCATCGATTCGGCAGCCCACCACGGCAGCTTATCCAATTACACATTGCACGCCGACGCCGGCTCCACCATCGCGGTAATCGGCACCGGTATCGATATCGTTTACCCGGCACGCAATCGAAATTTAGCGCATCTGATAGCCCGCGAAGGCTGCATCGTCAGTGAGTACCCACTAGGCATGCCGGCCATTCCGGCCAACTTCCCTCGCCGCAACCGCATTATCAGCGGCTTGGCGCGCGGTACGCTGGTAGTGGAAGCGGCTGCGCAATCCGGTTCGTTGATCACGGCCCGCATGGCTGCCGAGCAAGGGCGCGAAGTATTTGCGATACCCGGATCGATTCATTCCCCGCTCTCCAAAGGTTGCCATCATTTGATCAGGCAAGGCGCGAAACTGGTCGAGTCGGCGCAAGATATTCTCGAAGAACTGGCTCCCTTTATCGGCGCGTCAACGTTGCCCGCCACACATGCTTATCAGGCGGCGCCCGATAGCAACGACCATGCGCTATTGACAACGATGGGTTTCGACCCGGTCGATGTCAATACATTGTCAATCCGTTCAGGGCTTGATGCGGCGGCGCTCAGCGCACAGTTGCTGACGCTCGAACTGGAGGGCGCCGTTGAGATGTTGCCAGGCGGAATATACCGGCGCATGGACAAATGAAAATACACGTGAACTTTTTGTCGCTTTGGCAATATTCAAATTCGAGTATTCTTAACCGCCAGCCCGAATATGCGCGGTAAATCGTGCGCCGCATGCAGATGATTTTTTTGTTGGAATGCATGCGAAGCACGCGTTCTTTTCACTACGTCTATAATTGGTGACTATTCAGCCGCTGGCCCGAGTGCGGAGTGCGTTTTGGGGAAAGAGAGCGTCTGNNCGTCTGCAAGTAGCCGGACTCATTGCCTCTGGCTACTGGCGTCATGCGCATCCCGCTCGCACTCCCTTGAATCGCTCGCGCTTTCTATTTCCCCAAAACGCACTCCGCACTCGGGCCAGCGGCTGAATAGTCACTATAATTGAAACATTATGAAGCGCGTGGTCGTGCTTTCACCCCAACCTCGGCGTTACGGTAGAACTATGTTTGATGTCCTTGTTTACCTCTACGAGACGTACTATCGTCCAGACGCCTGCCCGGAGCAGGAAGCCCTGGTCAAGAAACTCTCTGCGGTCGGTTTTGAAGAGGAAGAAATTTCCAAGGCGTTAGGGTGGCTGACCGATCTGGCCGAGACCACCCATGATTTTTCCGACCGCTATCCGCAGCAAGTAGCCTTTTCCTTCGGCACGCGCATTTACGTTGCGTTGGAATTCGACCAACTCGGCACGGCGGCAGTGGGATTTATACAATTTTTGGAATCGGCGAAGGTCATCAACGCGATTCAACGCGAAATCGTCATTGAGCGCGCATTGGCGGCCAGCGAGTCGCCTATGTCGCTGGACAAGCTCAAGGTGATCGTACTGATGGTGCTGTGGAGCCAGGGCAAAGAGCCGGATAGCCTGATGTTCGACGAGTTGTTCGTCGACGAGGACGACGAGCCTCTGCCGCGGCTGTTGCATTGACGTCACAAAATTTCGTCGAATTGTCGCCTGTTGGCGCCAAAAATAGCGTGGAATCCAGTATTTCATCACTGTTTCCCCCGCATTTTGGCGGGGATTGTGATGCCGTTTCGCCGTGTGCGAGCCATCGATCTAACGATTAAATCTGCCCCCGCTTGCAGATTTCGTGACAACCCGCTTATCATTGGCCCCTAAATTACCATTTCAATTGCATGATTGACAGGGATTTGCCTTGTTGTAACCCTGTTGCGACCCTGTTGTAACCCTTGTACCAAGCGCGGCACTTTGCACTAATATTGCGCGCTAAACTATGCACCTTTCAGGACCAAATTTATGACCAAGACCCTCATCATCGCCGAGAAGCCTTCNNCCGTCGGCCACCTGCTGGAAATCGCGGTGCCTGAGGAGTACGATGTCAAGCGCGGTAAATGGTCTTTCGCCAACCTGCCGATGATTCCGCCGCATTTTGCATTGAATCCGATCGCCAAGACCGAGTCGCGCCTGAAGGTGCTTAACAAATTGATCAAACGCAAAGATGTGACCGCGCTGATCAATGCATGCGACGCCGGACGCGAAGGTGAGCTGATTTTCCGCCTGATTGCCCAATATGCGAAAGCCAAGCAGCCGATCCAGCGCCTGTGGCTGCAATCGATGACTCCCGGCTCGATTCGCGAGGCATTCACCCATTTGCGTGAAGACAAGGAAATGTTGCCGCTGGCCGATGCCGCCCGTTGCCGCAGCGAGGCCGACTGGCTGATCGGCATCAACGGCACGCGCGCGATGACCGCCTTCAACTCAAAAGAAGGCGGTTTCTACCTGACTAACGTAGGGCGGGTACAAACGCCGACCTTGTCTATCGTGGTGGAACGCGAAGAGAAAATCAAGAAATTCGTATCGCGCGACTTCTGGGAAGTGCGGGCCGAATTCGTCTGCGCCGCCGGCATTTACCAGGGCCGTTGGCTGGACACCAAACACAAGAAGGATGAAACCGATCCGGAAAAACGCGCCGAGCGCCTGTGGAGCAAAGCCGCTGCCGAATCGATCGTTGCCGCCTGCCGCAACAAACAAGGCAATGTCACGGAAGAGTCCAAGCCGACCACATCCATGGCGCCGGCGCTGTTCGACTTGACCAGCCTGCAGCGCGAAGCCAATGCCCGCTTCGGCTTCTCGGCCAAGAACACGCTCGGCCTGGCCCAGGCTTTATATGAAAAGCATAAGGTATTGACCTATCCGCGTACCGACTCGCGTCATTTGCCTGAAGATTACTTGAGCACAGTCAAGCAAACGCTGGAAACGATCTCTGAAAATCACAATTACCAACAGTTTGCCGCACAGATTCTGAACAAGAATTGGGTCAAGCCGAACAAGCGCATTTTCGACAACACGAAAATCAACGATCACTTTGCCATCATTCCGACCACCCTGGCGCCAAAAAATTTATCCGAGCCGGAGCAAAAGTTATACGACATGGTCACCCGTCGCTTCATGGCGATCTTCTTTCCGGCTGCGGAATTCCAAGTTACCACGCGCTATACCGAAGTTTCCGGCCACCAGTTCAAAACCGAAGGCAAGGTCATGACCAACCCGGGCTGGCTCGCGGTGTATGGCAAGGAAGTGATCGACGAGAAAGATTCGGAAGACAGCGGCACGCTGGTGCCGGTTGCGAAAGGCGAAAAAGTCAAAACCGAAACGGTGACCGCCAACGGGCTGGTCACCAAACCGCCGGCCCGTTATTCGGAAGCCACGCTGCTGTCAGCAATGGAAGGCGCCGGCAAACTGATCGACGATGAAGATCTGCGCGATGCAATGGCCGGCAAGGGTCTGGGCACGCCGGCTACCCGTGCCGCCATCATTGAGGGCTTGCTGAACGAAAAATATCTGCTGCGCGAGGGTCGTGAAATGATTCCGACGGCGAAAGCGTTTCAGCTGATGACGCTGCTACGCGGCTTGGGAGTCAACGAACTGACGGCGCCGGAATTGACCGGCGAATGGGAATACAAGCTGTCGCAGATGGAACGCGGCAAAATAAGCCGCGACGAATTCATGCGCGAAATCGCGCAAATGACGCAAATCATCGTCAAGCGCGCGAAAGAATACAACAACGATACGATCCCGGGCGACTATGCGACGCTGCAGACGCCATGTCCGAATTGCGGCAGCGTAGTGAAGGAAAATTATCGGCGTTTCGCCTGCACCAAGTGTGAATTCTCGATCAGCAAGACCCCAGGCAGCCGTCAATTCGAAGTGTCCGAGGTCGAGGAGTTGCTGAACAAGCGCACCATCGGCCCGCTGCAGGGTTTCCGCTCCAAAATGGGACGGCCGTTTGCCGCGATCCTGAAAATTTCGCGCGACGAAGAAATCAAGAATTTCAAACTCGAATTTGATTTCGGCCAGAACGACGACGACGAAAATGGCGAAGGGGTCGATTTCACCGGCCAGACCGCCCTCGGCGCCTGCCCGAAATGCGGCGGCGGCGTCTACGAAATGGGACTGGCCTACGTCTGCGAAAACAGCGTCGCCAAGCCCAAGACCTGCGATTTCCGCAGCGGCAGAATCATCCTGCAACAGGAAATTCTGCCCGAGCAAATGGTGAAATTGCTCAACGACGGCAAGACCGATTTGCTACCCGGTTTCGTTTCGCAACGGACGCGCCGTCCGTTCAAGGCGTTTCTGGTCAAGGGCAAGGATGGCAAAGTAAGCTTCGAGTTCGAAGAGCGCAAAGCCAAAGCACCGGCCAAGGGAAAAGCAGCGGCCAAGGCAACGGTCGATGAAGAACCGACGAAGGAAATAAAAACGACTGCGGCAAAATCGGCGGTAAAAAAGCCGGCCGCCAAAAAGAAAGTCGCCGCTAAAAAATCGCCGGCCAAGAAACTCGCCGCGTAGAGAGACAGCACATACGCATCTACCTATAACCTATTTCTTCAGGGGGTAACGCAATGGATGAAATTACGGTAAGCACGCCGGGCAAGGATGACCGCAATTTCGCGATGCTCGCACACTTGCTGGGGATCTTTACCGGCTTTTTAGGTTCGCTGATCATTTGGTTGGTCAAGAAAGACGAGTCGCCATTTGTCGCGCAAGAGGCGAAAGAAGCGCTCAATTTTCAAATTACCATGGTGATCGGCGGTTTGATCGCATATGTGTTGTCGTTCATCCTGATCGGCCTGTTGCTGTTCCCCGTGCTATACATATTGAATATCATCTTCTGCATCCTGGGCGCCGTTGCCGCATCCAAAGGCCAGGGATATCGTTACCCATTTGCGATACGCCTGGTGAACTAGCCGTTGCAAGAATCAATTACCTGCTGCCGGCGGATAGCGCCTCAAAAGTGAGCAGCGCGCGCTTGCGTTCAAGGCCGCCCGCGTAACCGGTGGGGGCGCCGCCGGTTCCCACCACCCGATGGCAGGGTACGACTATCGAAACCGGATTGCGGCCGATGGCGGCGCCTACCGCACGTGCCGCCGTGGGTTTGCCGATGCGTTGCGCATGTTGCGCATAACTGATGGTTGAACCGTAAGGAATCGCCAGCAGTTCTTGCCATACCGTTTGCTGAAACGGCGTGCCGACCAGATCGAGCGGCACATCGAACGCAACGCGGGAACCGGCAAAGAATTCTTCCAGTTGGTGCACCGTTTGTTGCAGGCAGGCGTGACCGGGATCATGTCGCCAGCCGTCTTTGCCCTTGAAATGCCGGTGCTCTTCGAAATAGATTCCGTGCAAGCCCCGATCGCCGGCAGCCAGCAACAATGTGCCGAGTGGGCTCGCAAATTCACTGTAATAGATCATGTTGCACCTTTTGAATGGCTCAAAGAATTCCATAGCACGAGCGCCGCGTAGCCGCGCCATGGCGCCCAGTTCGCTGCGCGCGCAAGGAGTTGTTTTTCGGTCAAACGGGCATTCGGCGATTCCGCGTGTGCTGCCGCCTTTTGCAGACCAAGGTCGCCGGCCGGAAACGCATCGGGGAAACGCAATGCACGCAATGCGACGTATTGCGCAGTCCATTCGCCGATCCCATGCACAGTCTTCATTTGCTCAATCGCCTGTTGCAAACCGGTCCCAGGCTTCAGATCAAGTCCGCCCTCCACGGCGAATTGCGCGAGATTGCGGATGGTCTCGGCACGGGTGGCAGGCACGCCGATTTGCGCAATCGCGGCAACCGCCGTTGCCGCCAGAATTTCGGCACGCGGAAAATGATGGCTGATGGCAGGGAATGGCGTGCTCAGCACGTCGCCGAACCGTGCCACCAGCCGTCCCGACAAAGTGGTCGCGCCGGCAACGCTGACTTGCTGGCCCAATACCGCGCGCACCGCCAGTTCGAACACGTCGAACGCTCCCGGTACGCGCAGACCGGGCACCGCCTGGATATGCGTGCCCAGCAGCGGGTCTTGCATCAAATGCGCCTCGATCACCGCCGGGTTCGCGTCGAGATCGAATTGGCTGCGCACCCGCGACAACAAGAACATCAGGTGCGGCGCCAGCACCGGCGCCACTTCCAATTCAAGCTGCCGTTTCGATGCCAGATGCCTGACCCGCAGCCAGCCTGTTGCCGTGTCGATCCGCACGCTGCGCAGGTACGTCTGTTCGTCAGCCAGCACCGCTTCCACCCCAGGGATCGCGCGGCCAGCCAGATAGCGCAAAATTTCGGCCCAATTAAACGGCGGGCGGTAGGCAAGCCTGAGCACCAGCGCGTCGCCGCTTTTACTATCCTTTTGCATCTTGCGGCGCACGGCGGTCGGCGCCATTCCGTAGCGTTTATCGAACAATGCATTGAAGCGGCGCAGGCTGCCAAAGCCTGCCGCATAAGCCAGTTCGGTCATCGGCAAACTGGTTTCCTGCAACAGTTTTTTCGCAAACAGCAGGCGCTGGGTCTGCGCCAATTCAACCGGCGTCACGCCGAAGTGCTGCAGCAATACCCGCCGCAGTTGCCGTGAAGACAAGCCAACCTGTACGGCCAGCCCCTCGACATTACTGTCGTTCAACGCCCCCGCCGCTATGCGTTGCCATACCGCATAGGCCAGATTTTGTTGCAGCGCATAAGGCGCCAGTTCCGGACGGCAACGCAGGCACGGGCGAAAACCCGCCGCTTCGGCCGCTGCCGCATTCGGGAAAAATGTGCATGAAGACACGCGCGGGGTCTTCACCGTACATACCGGCCGGCAATAGATACCGGTGCTCTTCACCCCGGTGAAGAACACGCCGTCAAAACGCGTATCGCGCGCCAACAGTGCGCGATAACATATTTCACGATCGGGTGCCGAAGCGCCCTCGGGGTCGGGCAATAAATTGGTGGCGGACTTATTCATGCCTCATTTATACGCGCCGGGCTTTGCCACGTCTAGCCGTTTTCGGACACGCTTCCGGCCGGCGATTCGCTCACGGACGTGAAATTTACAACGCGGCATGACGAGGCCGCAGGGGTGGAGATGTCTGGCCGCCTCGGCGTACAATATATGCATGGAAATTACCTTAACCGAGTTGGAACAGGCGATTAATTACTGGCGCTCGCTACGGCCGTCGCTGGGTGAAGAACGTGCGTTGTCGCCCGAGGTCAATGCACTCGCCACCGTGTACGCGATGATGATTTTCAGTCGTCGCAAGGCAACCCCGGTCGACCAGCTTGACCATGCGTGCCGGCAGCTCATCGAGCGATGGCGCGAGCAAGCCGCTTAATTCAGGTCGCCATTCAGGTCGCCAAATGGCGCGCCTGCCTCTGCGGCAAAACGGTCATGGAGGGCATGGCAAGCGGCGCTTCCGCGCTCGGCAATTTGGCTGTCTGTCCGGCGTAGTCGGTACTGAGTACCTGGTTCACGTCGCCGGCATCCAGCCCCCGGCCGCATAGCCACTGCGCGACCAGACCGGCCAGGCGGTTCAGCGCAATCCGGTGCGTTGCATCCGTCTTCGCGTACAGCCAATCCGTCAATAACATGAAATTTTCGAACGGTGCGTCGGCCAATATCAGCGGCAACGTGTGAACGAAGCGGCCGGAGTTGGCGACCAGGTCCCAATAACGCGCAAATCGCACCAATCGCTGCATGCTTGAAAAATCAATGCGGTCGGTGGCAAGGATGGTGTAAGGCGGATTCGGGTCGAACACCAAGCCGTAGGTTTGTGTGTGGCGAATGATGGGCGTGCCGCGCAGGCGTTTCAAGATACCGAACTGAATTTCGTGCGGCTTGAGTGCAATCAGGCGATCGAAACCTCGCGCAAAGCTGGCAACATCTTCACCGGGTAATCCGGCGATTAAATCAACGTGCAAATGGGCATGTGAATGCTCGCATAGCCAGCGTATGTTTTCCGCCGCTTTGTCGTTATTCTGCTTGCGGCTGACCAGCGCTTGCACCTCTGGATTGAAACTTTGGATACCGATCTCGAATTGCAGCGTGCCGGCCGGGAATCGGCTAATCGCGTCTTTCAATGCGTCGGGCAAGTGATCGGGCACCACTTCGAAGTGCGCGAACACCGGATCTTGCGGCGCCGCCGCCAACTTGTCGAGAAAGAATTGCATGATCGTCAAACTGGACTTGATATTCAAGTTGAACGTGCGATCAACGAATTTGAACAGGCGAGCGCCGCGTGCGTGCAACGCTTCCAGTTGCGCCAAAAATAGGTCGAGGTCGAACGGCCATGCAGTCTTGTCCAGCGCCGACAGACAAAATTCGCATTTGAACGGACACCCGCGCGATGCTTCCACGTAGAGCGTGCGATGCGCAATATCTTCATCCGAATACAGCGTGTAGGGCAACGCAATCTCGGCCAACGGCGGCTGCACGCCCGCATGTATCTTCATCACCGGCTGCGGCCCGTTGAGAATTTGCCGACACAATTGCGCAAAAGTGACGTCGCCCCAGCCGGTGATCAGATAGTCCGCCAGTTGCACAATCGCCTGTTCGCCGGATTCATACGATACTTCCGGGCCGCCCAGAACGATAACCAGTTGCGGCGCTACCCGCTTGAGCATGGCGACGACCTTGGTGGTTTCTTCGACATTCCAGATGTAGACGCCGAATCCGACTATCCGTGGTTGCTGCGCCAACAGCTTTTCGACGATTTCCGTCGTTTTCGCGCCGCTCACGAATTCCAGCAAATGGGTGGCGGGCTGCAAGTCACCCATATTGGCAAGCAGGTAACGCAATCCCAGCGAGGCATGCGCATAGCGAGCGTTGAGGGTGGACAGCAGAATAGTCATGGCAGCGAATTGAACGGCGGAGGTACCATTTTACGCTAGCACCCCTTGCTACACAGAATCAACGCGCCGGTTAGCCGGCGAGTTCCTTTTCCTGCAGCACGCGCCACATCACCTTGCCGGTTGCCGACTTCGGCAGCGTGGCGACGAATTCGACCAGCCGCGGCGTCTTATAGGCTGCCATGTGTTCGTGCGCCCATTTGATGATGGCTTCGGGAGTCACGTCGCTGCCCGGCCTTTTCACGACGACGGCCTTCACCGTTTCCCCCCGGTATGCATCGCGGGCGGCGATGATGCAGCATTCCTGAATTTCCGCATGCTGATACATCATGGCCTCTACTTCTGCCGGCCATACTTTGAAACCGCTGGCATTGATCATGCGTTTCAAACGGTCGGTGAAAAAGAAGAAGCCTTCGTCGTCCATGTAACCGAGATCGCCCGAACGAAAAAACCGCTTGCCATCCAGTTCGATGAACGCTTCGGCGGTCTTTTGCGGATCGTTCCAATACCCCTGGAACACCTGCGGACCATGCATGACAATTTCGCCGACTTCGCCAACCGGTAGCTGTGCGAGAGTAACCGGGTCGATCACGCGCGAATCGACATTGAAGACGGGAATACCCAGGCATTGCATTTTAAGACGCTGCGGCGGATTGGTATGCGTTGCAGCCATCGTCTCCGACAATCCATAGCCTTCCATGTATTGCTGGCCGGTCAAATCCAACAGCTTTTGTGCGATGGCCGCCGGCATCGCTGCGCCGCCGCCGGAAACGCGCTCCAAACTGGAAATATCATATTGATCGAGCTTCGGATTGGATAAAAAATCGATCATCATGGTGGGAATGCTGGTCCAGGTGGTGACCCGGTAACGGGTAATAAGCTGCCCCGCAACATCGCGATCCCAGCGCGGCAAGATCGCGACGGATCCGCCGCTGTAGATGATCGAATTCATGCTGACCTGCATGCCGGTGACATGGAAGAATGGCAGCACGGCCAGACTGACGTGATTCGGCACCAATGCAACCGACCAGGTAGGGCTCGCTACCGCCGTGAACATGAGCGACCGATGCGTATGGGTGCAGCCTTTCGGCTTGCCGGTGGTGCCCGATGTATATGGCATGCAAGCCAGGTCGTCCGCCGTTGCACGATGCGGCTCGGGTCTATAGCCGGCGGCAATGCTGTCCTTCCAGGCGATCACTCCCGGCAAAGAGGGAACATCGCGCGGCGCGCGCACATACTCCGGCAGGCTCAGATCGGTCGCAACCGTCGTATAGTCGGAATAAGTCGCGACTATCGCGTGTTGTAGGCCGGTGGGTCCGACCAACGGCGCGATTCTGGGAAATACTTCTTGAGAGGCAATGACGACTTTGGCGCCGCTATCTTCCGCATAATGACGTAACTCATCGGTCAGCAACATTGGATTAACCGGCACTACCATCGCATCGGCGCGCAGGATCGCGTAAAACCCAATCACAAATTGCGGGCAGTTCTGCATGTCGAGCAAAACCCGGTCGCCGCGCTTAACGCCGCAGACATGTTGCAAATACCCGGCCAACGCTTCAACCTCGGCATTCAATTGCCGGTAGCTTATCAGCGAGTCGTAAAAAATGATCGCCGTTTTATCGGGGAAACGGTGCGCCGAGACTTCCAGATTTACATAAACACTGGTGTCGGGCACCGTCAGGGCGTGCGGCAAACCAGCCGGCCAATGCTGAAAATGTGTGGTATTCAAGTCTCCGCCTATTCTAAAATGGTATGGCTATTTTTAATTATGTATGGCTGTTTTTAATTATAAAGGTGTTCCGAAAATAGTGTAAGTCCGCAAATCTTGTTAAATTGAAACCGAAATGCGCCTCGACACACTCTTCCGCGCTACGCTACCATATTGATCTGGTGCGTCCGACCGATCAGAATTTTCTTTTCGGAAAACCGGATGCTCCCCCCGCTTATCCATGTTTCAGTAAAAAGGGAATCTACGATGAAACTATATTTCAGTCCAGGCGCCTGCTCCCTGTCACCGCATATTGTATTGTGTGAAGCGGGCCTGCACTTCGAACTCGACCAAGTGGGTTTGGACACCAAGCAAACCGCCAGCGGTAAGGATTTTATGGCGATTAACCCTAAAGGCTATGTGCCCGCCTTGCAGCTTGATAACGGCCAGGTATTGACGGAAGGCCCCGCGATTGTGCAATACATCGCCGACCTGGTTCCGGAAAAACATTTGGCGCCAGCCGCAGGCAGCATGGAGCGCTACCGCCTGATGGAATGGTTGAATTTTATTTCAACCGAACTGCATAAAACCTTCAGTCCTCTGTTCAACCGAAAAACGCCCGAAGACACACAAAATGCCGCCCGCGAAATTCTGACGAAACGCGTTAGCTTCGTGGCCAAGCAACTGGACAATTCGAGCTACCTCTGCGGCGATCAGTTCTGCGTCGCCGATGCATACTTGTTTACCGTATTGAGCTGGTCGCGTCACGTGAAATTCGACTTGGCTCCCTGGCCGGCGGTGGTCGCCTATCTGGAACGTGTCGGTGCGCGCCCCGCAGTGCATGCCGCAATGGCGGCCGAAGGTTTGATCAAAGGGTAGCAGTAACTCGATAGTGGAACCGGAGATAGTGGACCCGGAAGCGGTTCGGACCTCCCGCTTGGGGCGATTGCCCCAAGCTCTTTGGTAAACCCGACGTTGGGAACGCCACGAAAAGCGCTCAATCCATCCTGTGTACTGCCGGGGAAACCGATTGCTGCGATAATGGCGNNGGCGGCCTGCCGTCAAGACACCGCAGTCATGCCGATACGTGCGGCTGCGCTCACTCGCCGATTGGACGGCCGGCTTTTATTCACGTTCACGCTTTCGATAATCTCACTATGCAAATTGGCATGCTTTACGCCGCGACCGCCTACATCTTGTGGGGCCTGTTTCCGATCTATTTCAAAGCGCTGCAGGGCATAGCGCCGTTGGAAATCCTGTCGCACCGCATGGTGTGGGCGCTCGCCTTCCTGTTGGTCGTGCTGGTCTCGCGCCGGCAATGGTCATGGATCCGCAGAGTTTTGCGCCAACCGAAAGTGCTGGCCGGATTTGCCGCCAGTGCAATGCTGCTGTCGATCAATTGGTATATCTACATCTGGGCGGTCAACAACGGCCACGTGGTCGATGCCAGTCTGGGTTACTTCATGACGCCGCTGGTTAACGTGTTGCTGGGTTTCCTCCTGCTGCATGAGCGATTGCGCCCGGCACAGTGGACGGCCGTTGCCCTGGCTGCGGTCGGCGCCGCCTGGCTCACCTGGCAAGCCGGGCATCCGCCATGGATCGGCCTGACGCTGGCCTTCACATTCGGCGGTTATGGCCTGTTGCGAAAAACTGCTGCTCTTGGCGCACTGGAAGGCCTGTCGCTGGAGACGTTTTTGCTGTTCCCGCTGGCGTTCGGATATCTGGCGATACTGGCGCTGAATGGGCAGAATGCCTTCGTGCAAGCATCCATGCCTTCCAAATGGTTGCTGGCGGCGGCCGGGCCAATCACCGCCGTTCCGCTGTTGCTGTTTGCCACCGGCGCCCGCCGCATTCCAATGTCCACGCTTGGACTGTTGCAATACATCGCGCCGTCGTTGCAACTGCTGCTCGGGGTATGGCTTTACCATGAACCGTTCGGCGCTGAACGCCTGTCCGGTTTCGCGGTAATTTGGTCGGCGCTGGCAGTGTATTCGATGGAAGGCTTATGGCGGGCGTGGTCGACCAGAGCCCCGTAGCCGATCTTTAACAAACCGGCGGTAACTGGCAAATCTGTCGTATCCTAGCGACTTCCACATTTTCACCCAAATAAATTACCCATGGCAAACTACGTCTACACCATGAACCGCGTGGGCAAAATAGTCCCGCCCAAACGCCAAATTCTGAAGGATATTTCGCTTTCTTTCTTTCCCGGCGCCAAAATTGGCGTACTTGGCGTGAATGGTTCAGGCAAACCCACATTGCTCAAAATCATGGCCGGTCTCGATAACGACATCATCGGCGACGCCATTCCGATGCCCGGCCTGAAGATCGGCTATCTGCCGCAGGAACCGACACTCGACCCTGAGCAGACCGTGCGCCAGGCGGTGGAAAGCGGCTTGGGAGAAGTGTTTGAAGCCAAAGCCAAACTCGATGCGGTATATGCCGCCTACGGCGAACCGGATGCCGATTTCGATGCGCTGGCCGCCGAACAAGGTCGGCTGGAAGCAATCATCTCGACTTCGGCCGGCGACAACCTCGATCAGCAACTGGAAATGGCCGCCGATGCGCTACGCCTGCCGGCCTGGGATGCCAAGGTCGGCGTGCTGTCGGGCGGCGAAAAACGCCGGGTCGCGCTGTGTCGATTGCTTCTGTCAAAGCCGGACATGCTGCTGCTCGATGAGCCGACCAACCACCTGGATCTGGAATCGATCACCGCCCTTAATGACGGGCTGATCGCTTTTAGTGAGGTAATCATGTTTGCCTCACACGACCATGAATTTGTCTCGACCGTTGCCACCAGGATTATAGAGATCACTCCGGGTGGTGTAATTGACCGGACCATGGGTTTTGAAGAGTATCTGGAGAGTGTGGATGTGTCACGGGAACGGGATGAACTGTACCACGGACATGCCGATCTGAGTCTGTAGCAAGCTTAATATGTTTACAGCACCAAACCACAGGGGTACCCGCCTGTGGTTTTTTATACAGCGGAGAAGCCATGATATCGCCCTCAACGCTCAGCATTACCTGGCTGCAACCCGACGTCGAGGAGGAACGCTGGGAGTTCTTCAATCATCCGGCAAAGCAGGAGTGGTACCGCTCTCATTCAGTCACCTGGGAGCAGATAGTTTCCCGGTTTGACT
>PKWO01000232.1 GCA_003132085.1 Oxalobacteraceae bacterium
TCGGCGGGTGAGACCATGCCGCGTTGCGAATGCTGCCAGCGCACCAGAACTTCTGCGCCGGTGACGCGGCCATTCCCGACCACCTGGGCCTGATAGTGCAGCACGAACTGTTTTTCCTCCAAGGCCAGCCTCAGATCATTCTCCAGCGCAGCGCGCTCCTTCACAGTAGACTCCATGTGCGGGTCAAAAAAGTGCAGTGCGTTGCGCCCCGATTCCTTGGATTTATACATGGCGAGTTCGGCCTGCTTCATCAGGTCATCGATGGCGGTGAGAACGCCCTTGAACAAGGTGACGCCGATACTCGCGGTGCTTTGGTGTAGCACAAGGTTGAGCTGATACCTTTGATTGAGTACGGAGAGTATGGTTTCGCCTATGGTTTCGGTCTGGGTGGCGGCCTCTGCCTCGTTCATGCTCAGGCTCGCCAGCATCACTACGAACTCGTCACCGCCCAGTCGCGCTATGGTGTCTCCCGCGCGAACACATGTAGTCAGACGCTGGGCGACCTGCTTCAGCAGCAGGTCGCCCATGTCATGACCAAGCGTGTCGTTGAGCGTTTTGAAATGGTCCAGGTCGATGAACAACAGCGCGCCATAACAGCCGTTACTGGAACTGGCAGTCATCGTCTGCTTCAAACGATCCAGCAGGAGTGTCCGGTTAGGCAGGCCCGTAAGCTGGTCAAAGAACGCCAACTCATTGATCCTTTCTTCGGCTTTCTTGCGCTCCGAAATGTCGAAATGGGTGCCGATGTAATGGGTAACAGCGCCGCCGTCGCCCCGCACTGCGGAGATGGTGAGCCATTTCGGATAAACCTCCCCATTCTTGCGCCGATCCCAGACTTCCCCTTGCCATCCGCCGTCGCGATTGATGCTCTCCCACATGATGCGATAAAAATCGGCATTGTGGCGGCCGGATTTAAGCAGGCGCGGGGACTGCCCAATGACTTCCGCCGCCGTGTAGCCGGTAATCTCGGTGAATGCATGATTGACCCGCAGGATCATGCCGTGGGTATCGGTAATCATCATGCCTTCCTGCGACTCGAAGGCAGTGGCGGCAATCCTCCGCTCGGTCTCGGCCTGTCTGCGCTCGGTGATATCGGTATAGACCCAAATCGAACCATCGAGTACCGCAGCCGGGTCCAGAGGGCGCCCCGCCATCATGATCCAGATGCGCTTTCCATCCTGCCGGCACATCTCCACCTCGCCTTGGGCAAACCCATGCTGCGCCATTAGGGCATACAGGCGATCGCCAACCTCTTTGAATTCTTTCTGCGAGCAAAAAAACATCTCTACGCTCTTACCTTCGATCTCTTCCGGACCTGCATAGCCAAACATTTCCGCTTGGCGCCGATTGCATTTGACTACTTGGCGCCGTTTCACCATGAGGATGCCAACATGGGCGTTGTCGAATATGAGGCGCTGTTCCCTAAGCAGATCCCTGATGCGATCCTCGGCCTGTTTTCGCTCGCTGAACTGGGCACGCCGCCGCTTTTGAGTGATCAACAGCCCTAGTATGCTGAATATCGACATCACGCCGAACAACGTGATTTGCACGTAGAGATTTTTTCGCCATGGCGCAAAAATGGCATCAAGATTGCGACTCACAGCAACCACCAGCGGTTTGTCCGTCGGCGGGGTTGTGAGCTGAATCGTGCGTAGTGCCGTCATGCGCTCTTCACCGCTTGCAGCAGCGATACCGGTCAGTACGTTGACTGGCTTCCCACTTTCCCTGTGACGTGTGAAGAAACTGCCGGGACTCGACATATCCATGCCAACCACCCCGGCCTTTTGCGGCGATATCAGGAAGAGCTTGCCATCGCCATGGATGATAAACGTCAACATGTCTGGCGAGTAGCGAATCGAATCCAGGAGGATAGAGAAATACTCCGGGATTGCGCTAACAATGACAATTCCTGCAAATTCGCCATTCGGTCCGGAAATAGGTCGAAATAGACTGATCACGAAAGTGTCGAGGACAGTTTTGAAAGGGGCGCTGATGTGAAGAATTCTTGGGTCGGGGTTCTTGATGGCTGTTTGGAAGTATTCCCGCTGCGCAAAATTCATGCCGACGAGTTTTTCGTCGCTTGACGCGATCACCTTGCCGTCCGCCTGAATGACTAGAATGGGGCGGATTCCGATCATGGCGTCGTTGATGATCTGTAACTGACGATTAGCGCCCTTAAAGCCGTCATGCGCGGCCCGCCAAGAGGGAAGGTCATTGAGGACGCCATTAATGACACGATTGGCCAAAAGCAGCTGCGGCGTCAAGTTTTTTTCAATCACTGCAACCTGGCTCACCAGGCGCTCCCGCTCCTGGGTTTCGATCTGCCTGTATTCCTGGTGCTGCAAATAGCCGACGTAGCCGCCCAATGCCAGCAAAGCACCAAGGAGGAATAGCCATTCGGCAAGAAAGCGGCGGTTCCGGTGTAAGGGTGCTGTCAAGGTCATTTTAAATTCTAGTCATTTAGGCAACTTAGTGTTTGCGCAGACCCCGTTTGCAATTGTCAGATCACGGTTAGCGATCATCGCCGGATATAGGCGTATGAACCGGCCCGACCACATCGGCCACCACGCAATTTTAACCGACGATATGCATAGTGCGTGCTCATGATAGCAATTACATCTGCAATCCAAGGGGCAGGTCGTTGCCAAGTGTTGCGAAGGTGATTTTCCCGGACATGCCGGATAGCGATGCCGCCGCTCCAATCTTGCTGATGAAAATGGGGTACCCGTGTCATCCAAACAATAGCTCCCGTTGGATTTTCGGCGCGCCTTTCGGACGCATGCCATATTGGACAAGACGCTCCCTATCCAATGTATACTGAAGGGCGCAAATTAAAGGATGTATGAAAGCGACAATCACCGATCCCCGGCTATGAACTGGCTTTCATTTCTAAGCTGCGTGCGCGCACCGAGCATTCGCCTGAGTCTTGCCATGCTTGTTGTCGGGTGCATATTGCCGTTAGCGTTCGTGTCTGCGTTTTTAATCTTCAATTTTTACGAGCACGAACAAGATCAGTTGATCAATAACGGCATCAGCCGGGCACGCGCGATGATCTACGCGGTAGATCGGGGCTTCGCCAGTACCCAGGCGGCGCTTCAGGCGCTTGCCACGTCGCATCGTCTGGCACATGGCGATCTCAGCGGTTTTCATAGGCGGGCGATTGAAGAGTTGCCGAACATACGAGCTGAAAACATCGTGGTGTTGGATGCGACCGGGCAGTTACTGCTCACCACCGCTCGCCGATTTGGCGAGCCGTTACCGAAAGCAGCGGCGCCAGCCATATTGAAACGCACTTTGGAAATGGGGAAACCCGGCGTTTCCGATCTGTTTTTCGGGCCGGAATCAGATCATCTCGTGATAGCGATTCCGGTACCGGTGAAGCTTGATGGATCGACCATATACACATTGATGGCAACCGTCTCGCCGGCCCAAGTGTCAACGGTGTTGACGGAGCAAGAATTGCCGGCCAGTTGGAGAGCTGCAATCACCGACAGCACCGGCAATCTGGTGGCTCGAAATCACGATATTGAGAGTTTTCTGGGTAAGAAAGTCGGACCAAACGTGTTGCAGCGGATGAGTGTTTCAGACGAAGGCGGCTTTGAAAACAAGACCTTGGACGGTGTTCCGGCTATAACGATCTACAGCCGATCCCGGTCGACAAAATGGGCGGTAGTCTTGGGGATTCCGATTGACGAACTCACCGCAGGGCTCCGTCAAACGCTGATCCGGTTGATAATTGCAACATTTTCTGCGTTGGTCATCGGACTCTTGCTGGCCTGGTACATTGGCGGGCGCGTTGCCAGATCGGTCACCGCACTGGTTAAACCAGCGCTTGCGCTCGGTAGCGGTGAAACGATAACCATGCCCGCCTTGCATTTCAAAGAAGCCAACGAACTGGGTCGAGCGTTGCTCGATGCAGCAACGACGTTGCGTCAATCCAGATATGAAGCGCATCATGACGTGCTGACAGGATTGGCAAATCGCACATTGTTCCACACGATCGTCAATCAGCAACTGGCGCTTTGTCAACGTAACAATGGCCGCTTGGCGATCCTGTATATCGATTTGGACGGTTTTAAAGCAGTGAATGATACTCACGGTCACGCAATGGGCGATCAGCTGTTGCACGCGGTGTCCGTTCGGATTAAGGGCGCCATTCGGAATTCGGATATTGCGGCGCGATTCGGCGGCGACGAGTTCGCCATCNNATCAGATCGGCAAAGTCGAGGCGCAGGTATCGGCAAGCATCGGTGTTGCCGGATATCCTGTTTCGGCAAAAGACATCGATACGCTTTTAAAAAATGCCGATCAAGCGATGTACAAGGCAAAGGCCTTGGGCAAGCGGCGCGTCTGTGTAGCATAGCAGTAAGCGTGGCGCGTTACGCCCGGGTCAATGCTGGGTTCCGTTATCGTCCATTTACCGTACTTGAATTCGGACTGAAAATAAAAAACGCACCTGTCTAGGTGCGTAAATTATCAAAACTATTGGTGCCGAGAGCCGGAATCGAACCGGCACGNNTGCGTCTACCTATTCCGCCATCTCGGCGACACAAGCGAATATTATCGCCGATTTGCGACTTTCAGGCAACAGGAAAATGTTGACATGCGGCTAAATATCTCGCTGCCGGAAAGCCTGCTGCATGACATCGACGAACACGCTCAGTCAATGCATTTAAGTCGCTCCCGCCCGTATTTGACGTAGCCGAAAAACGGGCGCACTGCGGTGCAAGGCACAGCACCTCGCTACCGCGATTTATGACCGTCAGATCGAGGACGGTAATGGTTGCCGGCTCGACGTTATCACTTAGCGGCAGTCGCCCTGAGCGCCTTTTTGCAGTTCGGACAGGCGGTCGGCTGGCCTGTCGAAGGATCGAGGATCAGCGTCGATCTGCTCGGTGCGCGGGAGAGGTTAAGCATGTTGGTCAACTTGCCTGCCAACGCGTCAAACGAGCCGGCGATTCGTTGGCCGGACAACCAGTTGTCTTCGATGAAACGCAGGATCGACGATTGGTCGGTCAAGGTATGATCGACATAGTTCGCTTTGGCATAAGGCGAGATCACCAGGAACGGCAAGCGAGGGCCATAACCGCAACGGCCTTGAGCATTGGCCTGTCCATTGATTCCGGCCAATGCGGTTGTCGGCGTTGAAGTACCTTGTTGCAAGCCGGTATTGCAAACGCCGGCTCCATTCAGGAAATCACCTAAGCCGGTCGCGGTTACGCCGTTGCTGGTTACATTGGCGGCAGCGCCTGCCTTCAGCATCGAAGGATTGACGATCGGGCTCATCTGGTGGTCGTACCAGCCATCCGAGTCATCATAGGCGATGATGACCATCGTGCTATTCCATCCCGGTTGTTGTTGCAGGTAGTTGACCACTTGGGTGATGAAGACTTGTTCATCCAGCGGGTCGGAGTAACCGGCGTGACCGTCCTGGTAGCCGGGCGCTTTCAGGAAGCTGACTGCAGGGTAGTGACCAGCCGATACCGCATCGAAGAAATCGTGGATGTCATACTGGTGGTTGGCCGGATCAATGGTCTTGCCGTCGGCCTGATAGGTATTCCCGATTGACGAGACTGCGCTTGGCCGGGCATGGGTCAAATTGCGTGTCGATGCATAGTACTGGAACGGCTGATGGTGGGGAATGTAATCAACCTTGCTGGTTCCGGTGACAGAGGGCGTAGTGGTGCGTTGGCAACCGGTTGTGCCGTTTGGATTGGTGATGGTCAAGTCGAAGCCGCCCTGGAAGAAGCCCCAGCTTACCCCGGCGGTATTGAGCAGGTCGCCGATGTTCTTGCCGCCCACCGTCACCGCATCGCGCGATGTGCAAACGTCACCCAGCGGTTGCGGATCGCCGGTTACGGTAATGCCGCCGTTGCCGTCGCTGGAAAGTTCGCCGTCGATGTTGGTGCCGCCTGCGGGTGCGGGTGCGGGTGCCGGCGCCGCATTGGTGGCGATCACGCCGTTGGTCTGGCCGGCAATCAAGACAAGCGCGCCAACAGTTGATGGGCCAAAGGTCGTTCCGAACGAGTTGTCGTTCATCGCGTACTTTTGCGCATAGTTCCACAAAGCGGTGACGGTATTGCCGTCGTAATAGCCCATGACCAGCCCGGCCGTATTCAGCGGCGGGGTCAGGCTTTCCGGTGCAGCGGTGTTGCCCAAACCGACCGATTTCGGGAACAGATCCATGGCGCCGTTGTTGAATGCCTGTTGTTCGGTATCGTAGTCATGGCTTTGATCGGACGTAGCACCCTGCGTGCGATCAAGACGGAAAGGGTTGATCGCATTGGCGCCGTTGACAGCATTCGAACGCGTCGGATTGTTGGTCAACAGGTTGACGCCTGTGAGTGCCGCAAAATTTTTCGTGACGTCCAATGGTGTCGACAGCGTATTGACGGCGGGAGTACCCCGTGCAGCCGTGAAAGCCGGTTCGCCAACCGGATTGGCGGCCTTTGGATAAGTGCCAAAATAGTGGTCGAAGGAAACGTTTTCCTGGAATATCACGACCACATGCTGAATAGCTGTTGCCGCTTTCGGCACAGTCGGTGTAGTGGTATTGGCGGCTGTCGACGCATTGTCGAAGCCGCAGCCGCCGAACAGTGTGGCTGAAATAGCTAGCGCACGCACTGGCTTCAGAAAGCGTTGCCCTGAAAATGTTGAGTGCAGGTTCATTGAATTCCCTCACAAAGTGGTTGATGCAGATTGCAGTCGGCTTACCAAAAGGCGATACAGCGGTGCGTTGGCGAATAATTGCTTTTGCTGTTCCAGGCCGGCCTGCACTTCATTCTTTTTTTCGTCAATAAACAACGGCAGTTCGCGTGTCAACACTACACACAGTGCGACGCAATTCCACATTGCCGACATCTGCAATGCAGGTCGCTGGATACTGGCCCGTTGCAGAGTAATGATTCATGTGTGGCGCCGCAGAAGCAACAGGCGGATGGGATTGTAGGAGCAGGTTGTGACAACATGATGACCGATTAGTGGAATCGTTGCCCCGTGAATTTGCACCGTGTGAATGCGGACAAGGTTTTGATCCGGCTGAAACATTTGCGCGGAAAAATTCGAGCGCTACCGGGCCGCTCGGCGCTATTTTTACGCTTCCCCGGATGCCGCTTATTTTCGCTCGGCCCCTTGATTCAGCCGCTTATAGAGCCGGAAGCGCTCGCTCCGGTCGGACGGACGACGGCCTTCCCAAATCAATTGCCATTGATCGCCTGCATTGTTGATACGCTTTGCGTCTTCCTTGTTGCGGCCACCATCTTGCAACAACAGGAAATCGCAACGGGCGCCGTCAAAATGGGAAAACGGGATATGACCGAAATAGGCGAACGACGCCAATTGGTCCGGCCCCACATTGGTATCGACACAATGTTGGACCGCCGGCAGCTTCTGCGTAATTTCGGCGGCAACGCCGGCATAGCTCTTCGCGTAGTTGATGGCGGNNTAGTATGCCGCCGCCGGTAGACAGCACCACTGCACGCCATAATACCGAAGGGCGGCGTGCAATACGCCAATGCACCAGAACCACCCAGCCGGCTGTTGCTGCCACCGCAATCAGAAACGCGAATGGATGGAATTCCGGTTTGAAGCCGGGCAGCAATTTGAGTACTTTTTGCGCAGGTAAAGGCCAGCCGGTTTGCAGCGAGATCCAGTACATCCAGATGCCGGATGCCAGGATCGTCAAGATCATGACCGAGAACCAATCCACTGCGTTGATGGCGCCGCGCTTCATGGTCGGTAAGCCGAATGCCGCTAAAATCGCCAGAGGCGGCAACAGCGGCATCAATATGCCGTCTTCGGAATTTGGGTTAAGCAGGCAAAGCGCGATGAATGCGCTTAAAAATGTCAATGGCAACGCAATATGCAGCGCTTTATATTGTTTGCGCCAAGCGTATACCGCCCATCCGGCGAAGGGCCAAGCCGGCCAAGTGAACCAGATTCCGTATTTCAGCAGGTATTTCGACGACTCCCAGGACGGCCAGCTCAGTTGCGCAACATTCCAAAGCAACCACGCTCGCACCGGCGAACTGTCAAACGGATGCGCCAAGTGGTTGACCATCAACCACGCGCCTGTCACCAGCAGGGCGGCAGGCAAGCTCAGCAGCAGCAATCGCAACAGGTTGGATTTGTCGCGCACGGCAGAAAGTACGATCAGGCTAAGCCATAGTGCGATCGGCACGACCCAGCCGCGCGTCAAGACCAGCAAGCCAAGCGCAACGCCGAGTTTGAACGCGGCTTGCCTGGATTGCGAGTTGAACATCCATACCGCTGCATACAGTGCATAAGCCACCAACGAAACCTGCAGCGCTTTGGCGCTGGTCGCGTGTATCGTGTAGAGCAGGCCGAGGCAGCCCAAATAAATGAGCAGCGCGCCGTCAGCCAGGGTTCGCCCATAGTCTTTGGGCTCCGGCTGGCCGCCGAATGCCAGCCTGAGGGGTTGCGTTTCGGCGCGGCAACCCAGCAGGTAGGTAGTGTGCCAGACCGACAGCGAACCCAGCAGGAAGAACACGATGCTGGCGACGCGTGCTGCCATGGGGTCGCCCACGAGCCAACCGAATAGGCGGATGCAGATTGCACCCAGCCAGAAGGCTAGCGGCCCTTCTTCCGGCATGGTCAGGTTTCCGATGTGCGGCCATAGCCAGTCGTCAAGATTGCCGTGTGCCATCGTCCACTCGATGCCGAAGCTGGCGGCATCTACGTTTTTCCACGGGTCGCGGGCAATCAGGCCGGGCAAAATGTACAGCAGGCACAACGCAATCAAACCCCAGCGTGGCAGCGCATTCGTAGCGGAAGCAGGGAGGCGGACGGGCTTCATATGGCGGGGTAACGTTGGCTTGTTGTTATTCGTTCCGGCGATATTGTGCCGCAAATTTTTCGCGAGAGCATTATCGGCAAATAAAAAAGGCAGCCGGAGCTGCCTTTTTTATATGAAGCGGCAGAATTATTCTGCAGCAACTTGGGTCTTCGAGCCGACTGTACCGAACTTTTGGCGGAATTTTTCCACGCGACCGGCAGTGTCGACGATCTTGTGCTTGCCGGTAAAAAACGGGTGCGACTCAGACGAAACCTCGATTTTGACGAGCGGGTAGTCTTTGCCCTCGAAATTGATTGTTTCACGCGTTTGTACCGTCGAACGCGTGACAAATTTGAAATCGCAAGACAAATCGTGGAACACGACTTCGCGATAATTCGGGTGTATGCCTTTTTTCATGTTTTCCTCTGATAGGGTGGGTAGCCAATCGTCACTTCGCCGGTCGCCTTACTTCTTGACCTGATTGTCGATCACTTGCCTAGGGTATAAAGCCGAGCATTATACGATGAAACCATCGGTTTGTGGGGAACCGACAGTGCTTTTCCGGTCGATTAAGAGTTGCCGCGCCGCATCATGTCGAAGAACTCGGCATTGTTCTTGGTGGCCTTCATCTTGTCGAGGATAAATTCCATTGCTTCGATTTCGTCCATACTGTAGAGCAACTTGCGTAGAACCCAAATTTTCTGCAATTGATCGGGTTTGATCAGCAACTCTTCGCGGCGGGTACCGGACTTGTTCAAATTGATGGCCGGATAGACACGTTTTTCGGCCAGGCGGCGCTCAAGGTGGACTTCCATGTTCCCTGTGCCTTTGAATTCTTCATAGATCACGTCATCCATGCGGCTACCGGTTTCGATCAATGCGGTGGCGATGATGGTGAGCGA
>PKWO01000532.1 GCA_003132085.1 Oxalobacteraceae bacterium
GCGGCGTGAGCCAGTCGCCGCTGGCGACTATTTCTCGCGCCATTTCAGCGTAGCGTCCTTCGTCGCTGGTCACCAGGGTGCGGGCGCCCAGCACATAGAACCACAGGATGCCGAAGCCGATAACCAGTGCCCAGATAAAAATTTTCGATCTGTACCAGTCGCGCATCAGGCTTGCTCAGTCCCGGACGGCGTTTCAATGATCAACGCCAGCGCGACTTTGCGCCCTTCGGCCATCAAGATATTGTAAGTGCGGCAGGCGGCGTGATTGTCCATGCATTCGATGCCGATTCGGCGCGAGGTCAGCACCGCACTGAGTGCCGGGTGAACGAAGCGCTGCTTGCGGCCGGTACCGAGGATGACGACGTCCGGCTGGGTGGCATCGATTTGCGCGAAATGTTCCATCGTGAGCGCCTCGAAACTGGCGACCGGCCATGCCGTCGGCGCGGTTTCGGGCAGCACGATCAGGCTGTAAGCGTAGGGTAGCGCGTTGATTTCAACGCTGTGCTCGTCGTAGGCGGTGACGGTTTGATATTGCTTGGTGGCAGTGGCGTGGAGCTTCATGGCGTTATGAGAGGTGCAGGCGTGAATTTCTGACAATTTACGGTGGAAAGATCCAGCATTGTAGCGTTTTCAGTGTTTTGCCGTGCCTAAACCCGGGACAGAGCCCGGTATTGATTGATAAAACCGGAAATTTTCGGCAAAATGGATTTTTTCGCAATGCAACATATCGAGGAATTCGCTGTGCAACCGATTCAAAAGTCGAAAAAGCTGGCCGATGTCTGTTATGACATCCGCGGCCCGGTCCTGGAAAAAGCCAAGCAAATGGAGGACGACGGCCACAAGATCATTAAATTGAACATTGGCAACCTGGGAGTGTTCGGGTTCGACGCGCCCGACGAGATTGTGCAAGACATGATCCATAACATGCAAAACGCCTCGGCCTATACCGACTCAAAAGGCTTGTTTGCACCGCGTAAGGCGATCATGCATTACACCCAGCAAAAGAACGTAACGGGTGTGACGATCGAAGACATCTACCTGGGCAACGGTGCATCCGAATTGATCGTGATGAGTATGAATGCGTTGCTCAATAACGGCGACGAAGTGTTGGTGCCGGCGCCGGACTATCCGTTGTGGACTGCCGCAGTCAGTTTGTCCGGCGGCAAGCCGGTGCATTACGTGTGCGACGAGCAGGCCGGATGGATGCCGGACATTGATGATATCAAGGGTAAAATAAACGCCAATACACGGGCGATAGTCGTCATTAACCCAAACAATCCGACCGGTGCGTTGTATTCCGACGAGGTGCTGAGACAGATCGTCGACCTGGCGCGTCAACACCAATTGATTGTGTTCGCCGACGAGATATACGACAAGGTGTTGTACGACGGCGCGACCCACACCTCGCTGGCATCGCTGGCTGACGATGTGTTGTTCATCACCTTCAACGGCTTGTCTAAAAACTATCGTGCTTGCGGCTATCGCGCCGGCTGGATGGTGGTCTCCGGCGAGAAGAAACATGCAAAGGACTACATTGAGGGTTTGAACATGCTGACCTCGATGCGCCTGTGCGCGAATGCGCCCGGCCAGTATGCTATTCAAACCGCGCTGGGAGGCTACCAAAGCATCAATGATCTGGTCGGACCCGGCGGCAGATTGCTGCGCCAGCGCGACTTGGCGCACAAGCTTCTCACCGCGATTCCCGGCGTAACCTGCGTAAAGCCGAAGTCGGCTTTGTATATGTTCCCGCGCCTTGATCCCAAGATGTATCCGATTGCCGACGACCAGGAATTTGCCTACGAGTTGCTGGCCGAGGAAAGGGTGCTGATCGTGCAGGGCACAGGGTTCAATTGCCCGACTCCCGATCATTTCCGCGTGGTGTTTTTACCCAATACCGACGATTTGACCGAGGCCTTCGGCAGGATTGCACGCTTTCTCGATGCCTACCGGAAACGCCACGGCACGGCCTAGCAGCGCAAATGCCACTCTAAGCACTCACAGGCTATACAATCTGTGTTCGGCGGCGTGATGTTGCCGAGTTGACATCTTTACTTGACGAAAATAGTGAAATTATGAAACCCATCAGAGTAGGCCTACTTGGCATCGGCACCGTGGGCGCCGGCACTTTTAACGTCTTGAAGCGCAATCAGGAAGAAATTACGCGGCGCGCCGGTCGCGCCATTCAGATTACGATGGTGGCCGATTTGAATATCTTGCGGGCGCAGGAATTGACCGGCGGCGAATGCGAAGTGGTGAATGACGCCAACCTGGTGGTCAGCAGCCCCGATATCGACATCGTGATCGAATTGATCGGCGGCTACGGCATCGCCAAAGAACTGGTATTGAAGGCAATCGCCAATGGCAAGCATGTGGTGACCGCCAATAAGGCGTTGCTGGCGACGCATGGCAACGAATTGTTCAAGGCCGCGCAAGACAAGGGTGTCATGATTGCGTTTGAGGCCGCAGTGGCCGGCGGCATTCCGATCATCAAGGCATTGCGCGAAGGCTTGACCGCGAACCGCATTGAATGGATCGCCGGCATCATCAACGGCACCACCA
>PKWO01000495.1 GCA_003132085.1 Oxalobacteraceae bacterium
ACAGGTCGATCTGAAATTCATCGGACCCGGGCAAACGATTCCGCCCGCCGATCTGATCGTTCTGCCCGGCAGCAAGAATACGCGCGCCGACCTCGAATGGCTGCGCGCGCAAGGCTGGGAGACCTCACTGCAAAAGCATTTGCGCTACGGCGGGAAAGTGATCGGCATTTGCGGTGGATTTCAGATGCTCGGGAAAGCCGTTGCCGATACCCGCGGGGTCGAGGGCAAAGCAGGGGTATCGCCCGCACTCGGCTTGCTCGACATGACGACCGAATTGACGACGGAAAAGCGCCTGGTCGAAGTCAACGGCGACTGTGCTTTTGCGCAAGCGACAGTACGCGGATACGAGATGCATATGGGACGCTCGCAGGGTGCGGCATTGGAGCGTCCGGCATTCCGAATCGACGGTCGCCCGGAAGGCGCAATCTCGGCGGATAACCAGATCATGGGTACCTACCTGCACGGCTTGTTCGATCACCCACAAGCCTGCACGGCATTACTACGATGGGCGGGGCTCGGCAGCGACGTCGTGGTCGATCTGGCTGCGTTGCGCGATCGCAGCCTCGACCGGATAGCCGATGCCGCGATCCCGCTCGTCAACGCGCTGGTTTCAATCGGTCATGCATCGACGCCAAGCACGATTACTCGGAATGCCAATCAGTTCTCCGAGCTTGAAATCCGGGGCGTTTATCGCGCAATCCGCGAACGCCGCGACATGCGTCATTTTCAATCTCGACCGATCGAAGCGGCGCAGTTGGTCCGCTTCATTGAAGCCGCTCAGCTGGGCCCCAGCGTCGGCTACATGCAGCCGTGGCGCTTCATTCGAATTGTCAACGCCGATCTTCGAAAGCGGATACATCAGCATGTGAATGAGGAGCGACATTTGACCGCCAAGGCGCTTGGAACACGTAATGAAGAATTCACGCGACTCAAGGTGGAGGGGATTCTTGCCTGTTCCGAGTTGCTGGTGGTCGGTCTGGTCGACAAGCGCGAAACTTACGTGTTCGGTCGGCGCACCATGCCCGAGATGGATCTCGCATCCGCTTCTTGCGCGATTCAGAACTTTTGGCTGGCGGCGCGCGCCGAAGGTATCGGCGTCGGTTGGGTATCCATGTTCGACCCGACGCACATGCGCACGTTGTGCGGCATGCCGGAGGGCAGCCAGCCGATCGCGCTGCTATGCGTTGGCCATGTCGACGCTTTCTATCCAGCGCCGATGCTCGAAACAGAAGGTTGGGATCAACGTCGTTTGTTAAGCGACATTGTATATGAAGATTCTTGGGGTAATCGGAAATTAGCTTAATGGCGAACCTTTGGATTCTCATACATTCGTATCATAAATTTCCGCCAAAATTTCAGTAGGAGCCATGGAGACATTTCAGACCTTCGACAATACCCTGCTCAATAGTGTCGGCTTAAACCGGCAAGCCGTTCTCACAATCGACGACCTCCCCACGGAGCTTGCCGCATCCATCCGAGCGAGTTGCACTTCAACCCACCCCTATCGGCAACTGATCCTGATTGGTCACGCCGGGAGAAAACTCTGGCAATCCCTGCAAGAATCCGCAATCGAGTCGGAAGATCCCATCGATGATTTCACGATTCAGACGACGAGGCGGTGGTTTGCGCAGTGCATGGAGCGTAACAATTATGAAATCATCTACCCCGGAGTCAATGCAATTGGCCTGCAAGGACTTGGCAAGTTAGCGGGATGGCACCATGTCACACCATTCCAGGTGGGCATCGATCGGGAGTGGGGGACTTGGTACGCTTACCGCGCGGTGTTGGTAGCCGATACTGAGTTCGAGCCAAGCAGGTCGATTGAACGCGTGTCGCCGTGTGAAACCTGCGTTGGCAAGGTTTGTATCGACCATTGCCCTGGTGCTGCCCTGGAGGGAGGGCAATTCGATTTTGGAAAATGCATCAAATACCGCAAACGGGCCGGGTCACTCTGTAAGGCCACTTGTTTGGCGCGGATCAGTTGTCCAGTCGGCAGAATTCACCGCTATTGCGATGAACAGATCTTCCATACCTATTCGCGTTCCATGCAGGCCATCGAACTGTACTACTGATCAGTCGCTATAACTGTCGGTCGACCAGAGAATGCTGACGCTCATGTTTTGGACGTAAACGCCAATTCGAGTTTTGAAAGCTGCAATCGCTCGTTAATTCTATAGCGCCGTTCACCGGAATCGCGAATGTCGGCTGTGGAGAATTCTTCAATTTGCGCGCCAAGCCGATCAATGTCCGCAGTACACTTCAAACCCGAAATTCGACATGAAATCGGCGACCGTCCGGAACGGGTGGGCTCATTCGAATCTTTGGAACCTGCCATTCAATTGCAATTTCTGCGTATTATCTGACGGCATATGCCACATGCATTTCACTTCGACAGAATCCGGATTAAACAAGTCGCGTGGACGTACCCGGATTCTAACGGCGGTTGGCCTGTAACAGATGTGTGCATTGACAGCGGAGATGTCCAACTTGTGGCTTTCGCAAAAGTGTCACCAAAAGTGTCACTAAACTCCCCAAAAATCAAAAAGGGTTACAGACACAGACCGAAATCTGTAACCCCTTGATTATATTGGTGCGGCTGGCAGGAATCGAACCCACTACCCCTTGGTTCGTAGCCCGATTCTGAAAGCGCATCACCTTTAAAATCAATGACTTAGC
>PKWO01000388.1 GCA_003132085.1 Oxalobacteraceae bacterium
GTCAGCGCCGCCATTTCGGCCGTGGTCAAGCTCGACAATTGATCCATAGTCAGGCCGAACTGGATTTGGGCGGTGGTCAGGGCGGCCACCTGATTGGTTTTCAACGCCGCGATTTGATCAGTCGTCATCTCGGCGATCTGATCGTTGCTCAAGCCCAGGCTTATCTGGGTTGGCGTCAAGGCTTGCACTTCGGCGGTGGTCATGTTGACCAACTGATCGCCGGTCATGCCGAAGCGAAGCTGTGCCGTAGTCAATGCTGCGACTTGCGTGCCTTTCAACGCCGCTATTTCCAGCGTCGTCATGTTCGTGATTTGAACGATGCTCAGGCCCTGGCTTATCTGGGTTGGCGTCAAGGCTTGCACCGCGGGTATACTGAGACTCGCCAACTGGTCGTAGTTCAAGCCGTACTGGATTTGGGCCGTGGTCAAGGCAGCGACCTGCGAGGGCTTCAATGCGGCTATCTCGGCGGTCGTCAGGTTGCCGATTTGATCGATGCTCAGCCCTTGCGAAATCTGGGCATTGCTCAGTGCTTGAATTTCGGCCGGCGTCAGGCTTGCCAACTGATCATTGCTCAAGCCAAATTGGATCTGGCTGGTCGTCAGTGACGATATCTGGAACCCTGTCAGCGCAGCGATTTCGGCAGTCGTCAGCACCGATACCTGAGCGATGCTGAGACCCTGGCCGATCTGGCCGGTGGTCAAGACCCGGATTTCCGCAACCGTCAGATTTTCCAGTTGGCTGGCGGTCAAGGCATTGACCTGGGCGGTGGTCAGTGCGGTGATCTGCACGCCCCTCAGCGCGGCCGTCTGGGCAGTCGCCAGTGCGGCAACTTGATCCGAACTCAGACCCTGGCTGATCTGGGTGACAGTCAACGCTTGCACTGCGGCGGTGCTCAGATTCATCATTTGATCGGTAGCCAAGCTGCCGACCTGGGCGGTTGAGAGCGAGACGATGTCAGCGGTCGTCAACGACGCAATTTGCGACGATGTCAGCGCTGCGATTTGATCTGTCGTGTAACTGGCTATCCCGCTCATTGTCTTTGATCCCTGTGTTTGTGCAGCCTTGCTGGAGCCAAACTGACGACCCACGACGGGTTCGCATTTTGTCATGGCCAGCAAAGTGGGGGCCGAATTGGCCGAATGTATCGATTCGGTGGGTAGTCTATTGCAGTTGTCAGACGATCAATCGCGCAATGAATAGCTGAAAGCCCAGCCAATTCCGGATTTCAATCTTGTTTTCGCATCGAGCGACCGATGAAATCGCTACGCGAAGAGGCGCTGGCGCAGACCTTGGGCAGCCACCCGGTCGCTTTGATGCGCGGCCACGGCATGCTCGTCGTGGGCAGGAATATCAAGGAAGCGAGGTAGGGCGACGGAATGGACTCCCCCTACGATCCTAAAACCCTATCCGGTTTTCGTTGTTGATACACGGATCGCGTTCGCTTTTGCGAAATTCACCGCAGTGTCAAGCGTATCCATGAATTCGTTGAACTTGATGGGCTTGGTGAGATAGTGGAAAAATCCAGCCTTCATCGCTTCTTCAATGTCATGCGGCATCGCGTTGGCGCTAATCGCAATGACTGGAATGTGAGTCGTTGATAAATCTGCGCGAAGAATTTTCATCGCATCGATGCCGCTGATGCCCGGCAGATTAATGTCCAGCAGAATGACATCCGGCTGCTTGGCGCGCGCGAACGTAATGCCAAGTTTACCTGTAGCCGCACACATCAGACGTAGATCAGGACGTCGCGCAATAAGTTGTTCGACCAAGATCAGATTGGCTCGATTGTCTTCCACGTAGAGCACGGTTCGTATCGCCATGCCATCCGACATTGGCGCACGCGACAACGCAGCGTGCTCGGCTTCTTTCGCTGCCGGTGGCGGTGCCATGGCCTGGGTGAATTCGATCCAGAACACGCTTCCCACGCCGACTGTACTCTCTGCACCGATTGTGCCGCCCATTAGTTCCGCCAGCCGCTTGGTCACCACCAGGCCGATGCCCGATCCCTCCGCCACACCGGCTTCCTGGCCTAGACGATTGAAAGGCTGGAATAGCTGCGCAAGCTGTTCCTGTGCAAGTCCGACGCCGGTGTCGCGAATATTGATGCGTATCTTGTCTGGTTCGGTAACGGTGCACTCTACGGCGACATCTCCGCCAGGGCGGTTGTACTTGATGGCGTTGGAGAGGAGGTTGATCAAACACTGCTTGAGCCGGGTGCGATCGACATAGACAAAACAAGGCGCTTTGAATGGCGAAAATGTTAGGCGGATCTTCCGTTGTTTTGCCTGTGGTTCGATCATGGACTGACATTCGGCCATGACATCGCCTAGCGAGACCAGTTCCATGGACAGAATCGCCTTACCCGACTCGATCTGCGCGAGATCAAGAATTTCATTGACCAGTTCCAGCAAGTGCCAACCTGCTTTCAGAATTTGCTGAATGCTTTGCGTCTGGGACTTGGATGGCGGCGGCGAATCCGTTTCCATTAGCTGTGCAAAGCCAAGGATCGCGTTGAGCGGCGTGCGCAATTCATGGCTCATGCTCGACAGAAAATCCGACTTCGCGGTATTCGCATTCACCGCCTCCAATCTGGCGCTCTCAAGTTCATCATTTGTTTTCTGCAATGCGATCAGATAACGTTGTGTGTCAGCGTGAATCAAATTATCGATATGATGCTGTGCATCTTGATGCTTCAAATACGCAAACCAAATTCCCAATAGCCCCGCAAGTAGACTGGCAACAATGATAATGCCAAACATGGTGCGAATTTTTGATTGGAAGCCTTCCTCACGTTCGTTGAGAGCAATTTTCTCAATCTTAAGGAACTCACCGGTTTCAGCGCGCAATGAATCCATCAAACGCTTGCCGGTACCAATGCTGAGCACCGCTTTTATTGCCGATGGATCCTCGTGTCGACGCAATTCAATCACACGGGCCGTTTCCGCCAACTCAGCTTCGATCAATGGCATCATCGCATCGAGGCGTTGCTGTGCCGACGGGATTAAAGTAATTTGACGCAGGCTACGTAGTTGGTTGACGATGTTGCCCTGCACCAATTGATACGGCTCCAGAAAGGCCACATCACCTGTAAGCAGAAAGCCGCGATAACCTGTCTCCGCATCTTTCAGCGAAGACAGCAATTCATTTGCGCTATCCAATTCGAGGTTGATATGCTGCCGTTGGGCAGCAGCTTCGGTGATCTGTTGGAATGACCAGAACAAGACAACGACGATCGCAACAAGCATCATCGCGGCTCCGATAATCGAAGCGGTGGATTTAGAGAGGTATTTCAAGGCTAATCAATCCCTTGCATTTCGCTTACATTTGGCCCGTTTTGGCTGTTGCTCAATGCGATTGCGAGGATAAGTACAACAAGATTATCCGATTACAATCCACCTACTCATTCATTTTAAGTGGTTTAGCAATTGCTGGAGTGAATTAATTGGTCGAAGGCTACGGGGTGAACTTCCGCAGTTGGCCGGATTCGGGCGATCAGGTTAGAACCACGCCAAAAATCGGTTAAAGATGCCGCTTAATTACATCAGCGAACGCATCTTTCGCTGACATTCCATTCATCATTAATACCGTGATTTCTTGTGCATGCTTCCCAATGTTGGCCGGCAGAGTTGAGCGATTACTTTTAAAATATTCATATTTCTCGGCGTCAACTAGGGCCGTCTTTTGGGCTGCTGTCATGCGGGTGCTACCGCCGCGAGTGACGCCGGTGCCAGCAGTTTTCTTACCCGCGCCGGCCATGGCGACTTCAATTTGTTCAAGCGTATAGATAGGTAAAGTTGTGTTGCCTACGAAATCATTGGTGTTAGACGTCAACAGGTGGTCACTATCGAACGTCATTTTCTTTTCGGCAGTGTTGATAACCTGATAGTGCGGACGCGGTCCTCCGCGAGTGAGCGCGAATTGGACGCGATCGCCGTAGGTGAGCATTTGTTCCAAGACGCGATTGAGATATTCTGCTGACAGCGATTCCATCTTGCCATTCCAGCGTTTGGGTTTTGCGGTGTTCAAAATGATGAGATTCCAAAAAATGATAATGTGATGACCAATTACGAGCCGTCAGTATATCTCGTCAAATTGCCGTCCGCGTGGATACGCTGCGCAAAGCTGGAAAATTGAACGTCATTTTGCATCGCAAGACGAATATGCATCTGCGCTTATAGGTCGCGAAAACGTTGATCGCTCGCTCGCGACTCCTTGCGGTAAGCGACAACTTCCGGAAACCGGCCATCGACATGGAACATAACTAGCGAGGTAGGGCGCTCTTGACGACGACCCACAAATAAAACCAATGTCGCATGTTTTCGTTGGTAGTAAGGCGCCGTGGCACGAAATCACGGACGAACTCCCCCAATACCACGAAATGCCGCCAGCTTAAAATGGGAATGGCAGCAATGCGGTATGATCGCCAAAGCGCGCAGCCGGCCAGTAGCGGATGCCCTCTCGTCGATGCAAAAGCCTCGGGTTTGCCTCCCGGGAGTTACAGTTTACAGTTGGCGAGCCATTGCCGCGCCGCCAAGGCGTTGAACCACATCGAAAAAAGGAAAAATCACTTTGACCATCAGGCCAAAACTCATCAGCCGCATAGCAATTGCCCTCATTTATTCTTGCTTCCTTCCCCTCACCAGCTGGGCTGCCGACGATTCCGCGAAGCTCCGAGGCATCGTCGACACAGCTATTCGCCCTCTCATGGCAGAGTACGACGTGCCCGGCATGACTGTCGCCGTTACTGTCGATGGCCACGCCATCTTCTTCAATTACGGAGTCGCTTCGAGGGAGAAAAATACGCCAATCAGCGAGGCAACGCTCTTCGAGATCGGTTCCCTCAGTAAGACTTTTACAGCAACACTTGCCTCTTATGCGCAGGTGCTCGGCAAGTTATCACTGGACGACCACCCCGGCAAATATATGCCACAGCTTAAGGGGAGCGTGATCAACAAGGTGAGCCTGCTCAATCTCGGCACCTATACCGCGGGCGGGCTGCCGCTGCAATTTCCCGACGGGATCTCGGATGATCAGATGACCGGTTATTTTCGGCAATGGAAACCGGAAGCCGCACCCGGCGCACAACGCAGATATTCCAATCCCAGCATCGGCCTGTTCGGGCATATCACCGGACTCGCCCTGAAGCGTGATTTTGCCGATGCCATGGAAAACCAGCTTTTCCCTCAACTTGGCCTAAAGGGCAGCTATATCCGTATGCCGGAAAGTGCGATCGTCAATTATGCATGGGGATACGACAAGGCGAACAAACCCATCAGGATGAACCCCGGCTTATTCGCTGCGGAAGCCTATGGCGTCAAGTCGACGGCCGCCGACATGATCCGCTTCGTGCAAGCGAACATCGAGCCGAGCCGGTTGGAGGAGCCAATGCGGCGCGCGGTTGACGGCACCCATGTAGGTTTCTTCAAGACCGGCGATATGGTGCAGGGGCTCGGATGGGAGCAATATCCTTACCCCGTCACCCTGGAGCGGCTGCTGGCCGGCAACTCCCTCACCATGATCATGAAATCCAACCCTACGAAGCAACTCACTCCGCCGGAAGCGCCGTCTGGGCGGACCCTGTTCGATAAGACCGGCTCCACAAGCGGATTCGGCGCCTACGTGGCATTCGTGCCGGACAGGAAGATTGGTATCGTGATGCTGGCGAACAAGAATTTCCCGATTCCCGCTCGCATCAAAGCAGCATATGCAATCCTGGGGCAACTCGCGCCAATATCAGTGAATAAATGACTTTATGATCGATATCAAGGCAGCACGCAACATAAATGGGCTGGATGGACTATGGGCACAATCAGATAGCCCCGACCGACTATGCTGTCCACGTTTATTATTCAAGCTTCGATGAATTATTGCCTGGCGTGGCGATTGCCCTGCTCAAGAATTTTCATGGCGACTTGTACGCAAAGATTATGCGCAAAGGAAATCTGCTGTTTGTCAGGCGCTGACCAGCCACAAGCGGTCAGTCGAGGGCTGACGAAAAGTGATGCCACATTAGCAATAAAATAAAAAAGAACGACCGCTCTGGCCGGAAAATGCAACGGGGCGTACCGGATGGCCTGCCGCTACGAACCGTACGCTATGTGGAAGACAATCCGGCCAATCTGCTATTGGTTGAACAACTTGTTGCGCGCCGTCCTGAACTACGTCTGTTGTGCGCGACCACCGCTAATCTTGGTATGACGTTCGCGCGCGCCAATCAGCCGGGGGTCATTCTGATGGACATCAATCTGCCAGGTATCAGTGGAATCGAAGCGATGAAAACTCTTCGCGCAGATTCGTCGACGCGCCCTATTCCGATCATTGCGATTAGTGCCAACGCGATGCCGCGCGACGTCGAAAACGCCATCAAGGCAGGATTCTTCCACTATCTCACGAAGCCCATCAAGGTCAACGAATTCATGGATACGTCTGACGCGCATTGAAATTTTCGAATGCGAACGCGATCCGCGCAGCAGCAATTGAAACAGCAAAGGAATTGACTGCCGCTGACAACAGCAAATATAGCTTGACTTACTTTCATGTGTAAGATAAAGTTTACACATGAAAGAACAAACCAAAAAAATCAACGGCGATCAGTTACTGGCAATACTTGCAGCGCTCGCCAATCCGCATAGGCTAAGAATCATTGCAGCGCTCAGCTCCGGCGGTCGCAATTATGTCAGTCAGCTTGCTCGGGAAATAGGTATCAGTCGTCCATTGCTGCACCTACATCTTCAGAAACTTCAAGATGCTGGCTTGGTTAACAGTCAACTTGAACTTTCTACGGATGGCAAAGCCCTTAACTATTTTGAAGTTAATAATTTTGAACTTGAACTCACTCCGACTGCGATTGCCGAAGTGGCAAAATCACTCACAACCAATCTTGATCAATAGGAGTCACCATGTCTGAAAACGCTTTTTTTGCAGCATTTTTTTTCCCGGCAGCTGCCGCCGTACTTGTTTTCTTCATGAAATATGTCTCTGCTGTCCTGCAAGCCAGGGTGCGGCTAGGCCAAGATGAGGCCTATCGCGAAATAGCAAAAAATGCGGCAAAAGCCCAGTCCGAGTCGGCGGCGATGCTCTCGTCCTACGGATCAACGCTCGCAGAGATTCAATCTCGACTTGCTGTGATCGAAAAAATTCTCAAGGATGTCGAGTAGTCGGTATGCAGGCTATTTTAAATATACGTCGATCAAAACATCCGACAAAAAGGAGTGATCAAAATGAATGAAGTATCGCTGTTTCGCCTCTATTTGCTACGAGCCATGTACCTGCTGGTCGTCGTCGGTCTCGGTATCGTGGTATGGCCTGGGGTTATCCATCACGAAAAGCCGTGGGAACTGATGCAAGGCGTGGTCGCCTGCATGTTGGCCTCGTTTTCGTTGTTGTCGGTGTTGGGGCTGCGTTACCCCCTGCAGATGCTACCTTTGCTTCTATGGGAATTGGTGTGGAAGCTGATCTGGCTGATTGTCGTTGCACTTCCACTATGGTCCGCCGGCACAATGGATGAATCAACCTGGTCAATCGCCGCCACCGTGTTGTGGGTCGTGATCATTCCGTTTGTCATTCCGTGGCACTACGTGTACGCGCATTACATGAAAAAGCAGGGTGAACGGTGGCGATTATCTCTTGCTCGCCCGGCATATGAAATCGCGCCATGAAAAAATGTATACGTTTCCTACGTTTCTGTCTTTTTGGCTTGCTTGGTCTTGTTGCGTTGGGCTGTGTGCTTTTCGGTTACTTCATCTATTCGCCTGCCCCTGAGGTTCCACAACTTTCCGGCGCCCTGACCAAGAATTCCATCGAAGTAGGCGGATTGAAGCGGACTTACCTGACCTATGTGCCGCGCGGACTGGCGAAAGGAGCGCCGCTGGTGATGGTGATGCATGGCTCGGGCGAAAACGGTGCGCGAATTCGAACAGAGACTGGGTATGAATTCGAACGCCTTGCCGACGAGCATGGCTTTGCGGTCGTCTATCCGGATTCGACCACCTTGGATTGGAATGCCTGCGGCAAAAACGGTGATTCCAGCGTGAACGGTCGCGACGTCGACGATGTGGGATTCTTGACGGGAATTGCAGACAAGTTCATCGGCGAAATCGGCGTCGACCCGGATCGCGTGTTTGCGACCGGCGTTTCGGCAGGCGGTTTTATGTCGATTCGTCTCGCGCTTGAAGCGCCCTCACGGTTTCGGGCAGTGGCGGCGGTATCCGCCAACGTGCCGGCGCCGGAGAATTTCAAATGCAAGCCTGCGGGGCTGGGCACTTCCGTCATGATCATGAATGGTACGAAGGATCCGATAGTTCCGTTCGACGGCGGAGAATCCAATTTCCTCGGCTTGTTTTACAACAACGTTCGCTCGTCGCGCGAGTCAGGGCAATATTTTGCGGACCTTGGCAAGATCGCCGGCACGCCCACAACGAACCAAGTCTCAGTGGCAGATGGCGTCGGCATCGAGCGGACTCTCTGGCGCAACGATTCCAAGGTGGAGGTGGAACTCGTTGCCATTCAAGGCGGTGGGCATGGCATGCCACAGCAATACTATCGCCGTCCGCGCCTACTAGGCCCATCTCCTATGGCGCCGGACGGACCGGCAATGATCTGGGCCTTCTTCGCGCGCCAGCGGCCATGAGCCAGCCCGCGCCACACTGCAATGCAACGAATACCACCGAGGTGTCAGAAAATAAAATGAGGATCCACACCGTCGACGAGTCAATGTAATGACTCTGGCCACTAGCGCTGTATGTACGCACTCAACCCCGCGACAAGTGCTGCGAAAGTTGCCGCGCAGCGTGGGCTTTGGCGCAGGTCCTCATGCATCGCGACCCAGGTGTCCATCATGATCGAGAACTGGGTGGGCAGCAGACGCACCAGCGCCTTGTCTTTCGCTGCCAGCGCCGATTGGCATATGCCGATGCCGAGGCCCGCGCGGATGGCGGCCAGTTGCGCCAGGTCGCTGTCGGCACGGAACGCCAGCGCCGCGCGCGAGAACCAGGGGAATTGCTCCTGAAAACGGCGGACGTATGCGCTCTCGTAGTCGTAACCGACAAGCGCGTGATCCGACAGCGCGGCAATCGATTTCGGGGTGCCGTGCGCAGTCAGGTAGCGCTTGTGCGCGTGCAGCCCAACCTCGATGCCGCCCACGCGTTTGGCCACTAGCGCTTCCTGCACCGGCCTGAACATCCGCACGGNNTCGTCCGCCTTGTTTGACATCACCAGCTCGATGGTCAGCGCAGGGTGCTCGTTCCTCAGCGCCGCGAGGATGGGCGGCAGCACTTCGACGCTAATGATCTCGCTCGCGGTCAGGCGCACCGTGCCGCGAACCCCACTGCCGTGGCTGCTGGCCACCCGGCGCAGCGCTGCCGTAGTGGCGGCGACGCTGGCGGCATAAGGCTTCAGTTCCAGCGCCGCGTCGGTGGGCGCGAAACCGTCGAAGGAACGGATAAACAGCTTCAACCCCAACGCCGTCTCCAGGTTGTCGATGTGGCGGCCCACGGTCGGCTGCGTCAGACCCATCGCGCGCCCAGCCGCCGAGAGAGAGCCTGTCTCCAGCACTTTCAGGAAGGTCCGGTACCACTCCCAGCTCGGTTCGCTTTCCATCATGGTATGCATTTATTTATAGCTGCGAGAAGAGTTTAGGCAATTTTCAAATATCCATTGATTCTGCATACTGCCACTACTGACTTCAAAGCGCAACCGACACTCACGGAGCCTTTTATGAACACCTCGACTATCACGCACAGATGCCCTGCCTTGCCGAATGCCGAATGCGACTTGGCCGTCTTCCCGAGACGGATCGGCATCGCCTTGTTCGCCGTGGCCGTGGCTGCGCTTGAAAGCTGGCTGCGTTTTCCGATCCAGCCCCTGCTCGACGGCTACCTGCAATCGTTCATGTCACGCTTGGCGTCGGTCGCCGCTTCCGTTTTTCACCCCCGTTCGTTTTAAACCCAACCCAAGGAGAATCGTCATGTCCAAAATCGCTCTATTCGGCGCCGCAGGCGCCATCGGCCAAAGCATTGCCGCCGCCATCCGCGCCAACGGCCAGCCCTATCGCGTCGTCGGCCGCACCGAAGCAAGCCTGCGCAAGGCGTTCGGCACAGACCCTCTTGCTGAAATCGTCACCTGGAACCCCGATTCGCCGGCCTCGGTCCAGGCCGCCGCTGCGGGCGTCGAGACGCTGATCTACCTGGTCGGCGTCGACTACACGCAGTTCGAGCTTCATCCCGAGCTCATGCGCAAGACGCTCGCCGGCGCGATCGCCGCCGGCGTCAAGAACATCCTCCTGATCGGCACCGTCTATCCATACGGCCGGGCGAAATCGCGGCCGGTGCGCGAAGACCATCCGCGCGAGCCCCACACCTTCAAGGGGCGCATGCGCAAGGCCCAGGAAGACCTGCTGATGCAGGCGCACGCCGATGGCCGCATCCGCGCGACGGTGCTGCGCCTGCCGGATTTCTATGGTCCCGGCGTGGAAAAAAGCCTACTGGACGGCGCGGCGAAAGCAGCCGTGCAAGGCGGCACCGCGGACATGATCGGCCCGCTCGACTTGCCCCATGAGTTCGTCTTCGTGCCGGACGTCGGCCCCGTTGTCGCCAAGCTGGTCAATACTCCCGCCGCGTTCGGAAAAATCTGGCACTTCGCCGGCGCCGGCGTCACGACGCAGCACGAGTTGGTGTCGGAGATGGAACGCCAGACCGGCCGGAAACTGAAGCTGCGCGTGGTGGGTAAGACCATGCTGCGCCTGANNCGTTCCGTTCATGCGCGAAATGGTCGAGATGAACTATCTGATAACCGAACCCGTGATCATGGACGACTCGGCTCTGCAACGGCTGATCGGCCCGCTTCGCAAGACGCCTTATGCGGACGGCATAAGGCAAACCCTGGCCGCCGTGGAAAACGGTCGCACCGTTGAAAGCGTCAGCCTGAAGAGCCATTCATGAAACACCTCACTTCCGACACTTACGACCCTTCAGCCACATTCAGCAATGAATAATCACATCCCGAAAGCCGCCATTCGCGAAGGGCAGCAATCGAGACCTTGCCACCAATCTGGAGGTTACCAATTCCTGTCATGGTCGAAGCGAAACAATCTTTTGGTGGCGCGAGGATGTTTTGGGCTTCATTTCTTTTGGTGGTAAAGTCGACACGCAGTCCAAGGCCGGATTCACCGCAGGCGACAACGGCAGCTTCTATTCAACATTGTTTTCGTCCGACATGTCGTTGCTGAAAAAGCGATAGGTCCCCTTACCAGCTGCCTTGGCCGCGTACATTGCCAT
Source organism: Oxalobacteraceae bacterium (assembly GCA_003132085.1). GTDB lineage: Bacteria > Pseudomonadota > Gammaproteobacteria > Burkholderiales > Burkholderiaceae_D > PKWO01. The sequence goes on from PKWO01000388.1 coordinate 11,274, forward strand.
ATCTGCCCGTTTCATCAGTTCCTGGGCGCTGTCACCATCTTTGGGATAGAAGGCCATACCCATTGACGCACCTAATCTAATGGAATGACCTTGCAATGACACGACTTGGGAAATATCGGCAATGATCTCGCTGGCCAAGCCTGCACAGTTTTCTGCTTCCCCGAGGCCTTCCATTAGCACAACAAACTCATCACCACCCAGACGCGCAACGGTATCTGTTCCCCTGCGCAGGCGGGCATTAATTCGATTTGCTATTTCCTTCAGGAGTAAGTCGCCAATATCGTGGCCCAACGTATCGTTGACTGCTTTGAATCCATCCAAGTCAAGGAATGTTACCGATAAACGATTGCGGTTCCTATTCGAACAACTGATAGCGTGTTCAAGGCGCTCCTGAAACAAAGCGCGGTTAGGCAACCCGGTTAACGCGTCATGGAAGGCAAGGTGGTGTAACTCAACTCCCTTGGCGTGTAATTGTTCGGAAAGCTGCTGCAATGCTTTTTCGTCATTCTTGCGCCGGGTGATATCGAAGATCATCGTAATAAAGCCCACCACCTCACCGCCTTGGTGATCAGGAATATAGTGAAGCTCGCCGTAACGCACATCCCCGAGTTGCGCCGTCCCTTTGAAAACTCCCTCAAAAATCTGCGACTCACCGCGGAGGGCTGCTTCAATATGCGGCAAACTCTCGCTATATTTCTCTGCGCCGAAGACATCACGGAAATGCCTACCCTCAATTTGAGATGGTGATAAACCTGACCAATCTCGATAGGCAAAATTGGCAAACTGATTGATATGATCTTTGTTCCAATAGCCCACCACGCCAGGAATAGTATTCAGAATTAACTGGAGTTGTTCCAGCCGCCGAGAAAGTTCAGCAGTACGTAGTTTTACCATGACGCCTGGGGTACCTTTAAAGCGATGGGGGGTGCCTGTGCCCTCGCCGAATACGATCCATCGACCATGCAGCTTCTGCAAATAGTTGAAAATTGGCTTCCACATAACTGCCGTTCGTGACCCGCAAAAAGTGGTCGCTAGCCCACATTCGTTGTAATTTTACTAAGCAGACAGCCGCGGAAATGGCGTATCGTTAGCACTTTAGCATTCTGGCCGGTATAGAGCAACAGGCCGAATGAATACCACGGCCAAGTGCAGAGGTAGGCGCATGTCTTGATATTTATCGATTGAACGGTGGGGCAGTAGCATCCGGCCAACAGCGGTTCCGCGTGGCGGCTGCCCTGTTTGCTTGAAGCCAGTCCATTCGGGAGCGATTTGTTGACCGTAAGAACGCATGGAGATGAGCCATGACACGTGCATCAGCCTTCAAAAGTCCCGAAGGTGAAGCCGTGTATTTGGCTGCGTATGACGCCGCGATGAAGTTGTGGCCTGTTCCATATGAAGAGATGGAGATTTCGAGTCGGTTTGGGACGACGCATGTTGTCGCCAGTGGACTCAAGGACGCACCGCCGCTGGTGCTATTGCATGGCTATTGGGCTACGCTGACGATGTGGAAGCCCAACATTGCGGATTTCAGCAGGGACTATCGCGTCTATGCCGTCGATGTCATGGGTCAACCTAGCAAGAGCATCCCCGATGAACCGATACGAGATGCGGCAGATTACGTTGCGTGGTTGACCTCCACCTTGGACGGACTGCACCTCGATCGCATTTCGCTGGTGGGTATGTCTTACGGTGGTTGGTTAGCAGTCAACTACGCGGTCGCCGCAGGGGAGCGCGTTCAGAGGCTCGCGCTTCTGTCTCCTGCCGCAAGCATCCTTCCGATTGTCAAACAGTTCAGCCTGCGCGGGACGCTGATGTTGTTGCTTCCGACACGCCTCACGGTGAACTCGTTCATGCGCTGGCTAGGCTTCAACGATGATTCCGCTGACATGGATGCGCGCGACGCGATGACACGGGTGATCGAGCTGATGTATCTTGGTCTGAAGCATTTTCGATTTCCGCGAGAGACCTCGCGCATCATGCCCACTGTGCTTTCTGACGCTGAACTGCGGGCGATGCACCTGCCAACGCTGCTCCTCATGGGTGACCACGAAGTCATATATGACCCGGCAAGGGCATTGGCTCGGGCGCGTCGGTTTATTCCCAATTTGGAAGGGGAACTGGTGCCTGGATCCAGTCACGACATGACCATCAGGCAACATCGCATCGTGGATGCGCGAGTCCTCGATTTCCTGAGCGACGACCTATCGCGCCNNGAAGTCCGCAAGGACGTCCGCTCATATCACGCTGCGACTGAATGGGGTTCCCCTCGATTTCACGAACGGAATCACTAGCATTGACACATCAAATTGCCCCATGTCCTGGGAGTCGCCACTTGGCCGATAGCGCCAGTTCGTCGCAATCCTACCAAGACGACGATCACGGAAATGGTGTATTGTTGCCGCGTTAGCACTCTGTCGGCTATGGAGCAACGAGCTAAATGAATGCTCGCGGCCACAACCTGGCGTAGCTGCACCATAATATCGAACAATTCCAACGGCGGAAAACTGATCCGGAACCCGCCGTTCAGTTCTGCCCGAGCTTCTCCACCCTTTTTATCACTGCCTTCGTTATGAATAATTCATCGACTTACACGCCACCCAAGATATGGGCACCCAACAATGAGAACGGTGGCCGCTTCGCGAACATCAATCGTCCAACCGCCGGCCCGACCCATGAAAAGGAACTGCC
>PKWO01000062.1 GCA_003132085.1 Oxalobacteraceae bacterium
TGTTTCTGATGAGCGACAAGGCCGTGAAATATCTTGACAAGACCAAGGGCTGGGAAATCGGCGTGGGACCGTCCGTGGTCGTGGTGAATGAAGGAATTGCCAAGAATCTGTCATCGTCGACATTGAAAGACGACGCCTACGCCTTCATTTTTGACCAGCAAGGACTGATGGCAAGCCTCAGCATCGAAGGCACCAAAATTTCTCGCATCAAGGATAAATAACAGTGTGAAAGTGTTCCACTGAAACGCACCTTTATTGCGAGGGAATCGCGCAATAAAGGTGTGGCGGCCCAATCCAATATTCCGATGCCCAACCAGGCAAAAGAACAGCGGAAAGGGTCGATTCAGTGGAACGTTATGTCAAAGTCGGACCCACCTCAAAGGGTGCCCGTGGTGAATGATCACCCACTATTTTCTGGTCGTTAACACGCGATTTGAAAATGTTCGGGTCGACGTGAATATCTCCCGCAGCAAGAAAACAAAACTACCAATCAACGCCAGCATCGCCAAGACAAACAGCGCGGCGATAACATTGGCAAGCGCAAGGTTCAGCGCGTTGCCCAGAAAAAGGGACGCGATGACAAGGCAAATCAGCAACGCGCAGCTTGTGCTAAGCGTGATCGCCCGATTAATCAGGTGGGCTCGAACGTAGAGCGTTTGAAGCTCGGTTCGGCATTCGGCCTTATCCATTTCATCTGCCGACGGCAGCCTATCTTCTAGCACGCGCGAGCGGTCGATTATCCGTCCAAGGCGATTGGTCAGGACCATGAGATTGGTGCCAACACCTGTTAGCAAGAAAACCGGGGCAATCGCAAGTTGAATGGTATGGCTGATGTCCCCAAGCTGGATATCCATAATTGACAATTTTTTGAGAGATAAAAGGGACGTTAAAAGGCGCTACAAACAAAAAAACCGCATCAGCGCTGGGCTTTGGCAAGTTATTATACTTCCAGGCCGCCGCCACCATCCGGCAGTTATACTGCACAAAATTGTGCCGAGAGGTTTCTTTGCGTTTATCGTGCCATCGCTTTCAAAGCCGCTTGAGCCAAGAAGCCCGAGCGCGTTAAATGCATCGTCTTGGCATGTTCATCAATGTCACGCAGCAGGCTTTCCGGTAGCGAGATATTGAGTCGCACCGTCTTTTTCAATGCCGGGATGTCTGCAACTTCGACAAAGCCCCAAAGCCAGTCAGCATAATCAGGATTGGCTCGATGGTCAGACAAGTTGCGCGCAGCCGGAACGTCCATGCCTTCATCGATAAGCACAGAGAGGTGCGCCTCGATTGCTTCCTTGGCGTTCGCATATGCCTCAGCCAACGTATCGCCTGCGGAAAAGCAGCCTAGAAGGTCCGGCACGACAACACCGAAAGCGTGGGTATCGTCGCCTGGCTCGATTGCGATCGGAAAAATTAAGTTGCTCATTTGAGTCCTGCCTGTTTGAGAATGCTGTTGCATGTGCCTTTCGGCAAATCCTTCTTTGGGTGTGGAACAGTGACCAAGCCCGGTTTGACTGCATGCTTGAAGTGATGATGGCTACCGGTAACGCGAACCTGAAACCATCCGTCTGCCTCAATTTGCTTGATTATGTGTGCGCAGATCATGCGCCAATAATACACACTTAATACACACTATTCATTATAAATGTGTATTAAGTGTGTGAATAACTTCAAGCGTAAAGTAATGGAAAGGCCTGACGCAACTCCCAACATTAACCGATACTTGGGACGTTCCCGAAAAAGAGGGAACCGGGTTTGGAAGCCCGAATGTACAAGGCGGACAACAGCAACGAAAAATTCGGTTCAATCGCTATCGACTATAAAACACTTCTTGACGATACTTATTAAATACTTATAATCGAATGTATGAATGAAATTAACTGGAAACCTAAAGCCAGCAAGCAATTGATGAAACTCGATCAACACGCCCGCATCGCGATTCGTGATGCCGTGGGCGAAAAACTCTCTGTCTTTCCGGCGTGTAGCGGCGTCAGGGCATTGGCAAATCACGATTACGGCTATCGGCTGCGAGTGGGCGATTACCGGGTATTGTTCGATTTTGAGGGCGGTGCAGCCTGCATCGTCAGCATTGAGGAAGTGAGGAAACGCGATGAACACACGTATTAATTTTCAAACCATATTAGGCGAGGATGGCAAGCCCGTCTTTGTCGTCGTGCCGTACAACGAATTTCGGCGCATGAGTGGCGCCTTTACCCCCGGTACGATTCCGCATGCCGTGGTGAGCGCCGTCGTGGATGGCGCTACCCCGCTAGCGGCATGGCGCGAATATCTGCGAGTGACGCAAGCAGAAGTGGCGGCGCGTATGGGGATATCGCAAGCCGCATACGCGCAAATGGAAGCGGCCAAGCGACCACGCAAGGCCACATTAGCCAAAATCGCGGCAGCGCTGGGGCTGGATGTGGAGCAATTGGCTTTTTAATGGCGCACCGGCATGACACCGACTATCCGCGCCATATAACAGCACAGGGACCGGCCACACGATCAAGCTACGCTCGGTTGATACTTGAAATGCAGACGTCTGCACGGAAATAGAACCGGATCAAACCGACCAGTTTGTTGGCGTGCCACTCCCGCGCCGAGGGTTGGTTTGCATGTGAAAACCAATTATCGGTCAATAGGGAATTCGCGCCGTGCATGAACGACATTCACTACCTCGATACACGTTGCGGTAACCCTGTAGAAAACGACGTAGTTTGGATGCGTCACGATTTCACGCATGCCCGGTATTCGCTGGCTTGGCTTGAAAAGGTAGGGATGCTCTGCCGCATGCTCAAGATCGTACTGAATCCGATCAAAAAGGCGTTCTGCGGCTTGCTCGTTTGCTCACTGATGGCGTTCAGAATTTCCAATAAATCGGCATCGGCTGATGCCTTCCACTCAACTAGCAGCACGGATTTTCTTCTTGGAATCAAGCAATGCGCGGGCTTTGGCCATTACCTTATCGTGCGGAATATTCGGGCGCGGGTCATCAAGACTAGCCTGTACCTTGGCTTTTAGCCATGCCGTATAGCTGGCTTCCTGCTCCTCAGTCTCGAATTCTGAAACGAGGGGGGATAGGGCTGTGCTCATGGTGAAACCTCCTTTTATCACATCACCTTCGATCATAGCCATTAGAAGTGGACCCGGAAAATCGG
>PKWO01000167.1:0-3871 GCA_003132085.1 Oxalobacteraceae bacterium
CTCCGCCGGCAGCTGACACCCGGTAGATATCGAAGTTGGTCGACCACGCTTCAGCGTGTCCGGCAACCCTTATCGAAAAAACGATCGTTGCCCCGTCTGGGCTGAATTGATAGTCGTCACGATCGCCAAAAGGCTTGGACGGCACATCGCCATCCAGCGTTCCGGACAGGCTCACCGGCGCAGCGTTCAAATGACCGTCGGCATCCAAGGAGCCGGCATATAGCGTTGCGCGGCGGCCGTCGGCCCAAGCATCCCAATGCCGCACAAACAGCTTGTCGAAGATCCGACCGGAAGCCTGACTCTTCGCTTTCTCGTCCAGTCGCTTCTTGGTACAGGCCAGATCCGGGCAGTCGCGGAACACGTCCAGCCCCAGCGCTATGCGGTCGCCATGCGGGGACAGGCGGAAGCTGCCCACATCCAGCGGCAGATCGGTAACCATGCCGGCCTCGCCGCCGGCCATCGGCAAACGCCAGACTTGCGACGTTCCGGAGCGCTCCGACAGGAAGAAAATGGCGTCGCCGGACGGCGACCATTCTGGGTCGGAATTGTTGGCTGCGCTGTGCGTCAAGCGCTGCGGCAACAGAGGCGCGGCGCGCAGATCGAGCATCCAGAGTTCCGTATGACCGCGATTTTTTTCGGTATCTGTTGTCCGCACGGTGTAGACCACGCGGCTCGCGTCCGGCGACAGCGCGGGACTCGCGATGCGCTCCATCTTGACCATGTCCTCGACCGTGAAACCGCGCGGCGCGGCCAGTGCATTGGTAGCCGCGAGAACGGCACCCAGAATCAACCAGCGTAAATTCATCGAACATTCTCCAATTTTATATTCGGATATTTATTTGACCGCCTGCGGGATCGCCGTCAGCGTGGTCCGCAATGGTACAACACATTGCGGCAATTGATCGGCGTCACGTTCCGCCAATCGCCTGGAGTGCATGCAGCGATGCGGTTTTCCGCGTTGCGATGACTGCGTGATGTCTGCCGATAACAACAATAGAACAAAATTATCAATTTCGTAATACAATAGCTTCTATTGCAATGGATTATTTTGCAATGTTGTTTGAAGGTCCATGCTGCGCGTCACCGGTCAAGTACCGGGGGAAAAGCGTAATGTTCGGGTGGAGGATTCACACTGGGCCAACAATCCGCAATTACCCTGATTCACTCCTGGATGATCTCAACATGCCTAATACAAAAATCAAAACGGCCGGTAGAACATCGCTCAACGATTTCCCCGGCGACCCCAACAAACTGCTCGATGCACTGCTTGAAAAGCTCAATCTCAAGAACGATGCCGCGCTATCCCGCGTGCTCGAAGTCGCCCCTCCCGTCATCAGCAAACTCCGTCATGGCACACTACCGATCGGCCCCACTATTCTGATTCGCATGCATGAAGTCAGCAATCTGGGCATTCGCGAGATGCGCGCGTTGATGCTGAAAAACGAGGAACCTGAAGTTTGAGGATACAAGTGACTTAAGTGCCGGCAGGCGTGCCAAGCCCGGCTGCCTCGCCGTTGTGGTCGAGGTATTCGGGTAGAAATTGGGCAAACGATTACACCATTTGGTGGAATGAAGAGCTCGAGCAACGCGCGCGATATCCTGTCCAATGCCTTCGGCGGACAGATATTTCTGCCTTTAATCAATAAAGTAACGATACTTTATGCCGCTAATCGGTCCATTGCCAAGATGTCCATTGCAATAATATGGTGGCATTCAAGCTTCGTCCCTGTAAAGGGCAATGATTGCCGCCATGCGTGATAAACCGGAAAATCCGTCTCAGCAAAACCCCGCAGAAATAGCGCGTGAAGCATTTCGTCAGTTGGCGACGCGCCGTATTGCGCCGACTCCGGACGCTTATCGCAGCATTTTTAACGAAATCGCCGGCACGGTCGACAAACCCGGCCCCGACAACGCGCTGGATGGTTTTGCCGCCTTCGTCTCCGCTTTGCCGGGCGAAATGACCTACTTCGGTCAGCGGCTGCAAAAAGCAGTTGCGGCGTGCGACTGGGAAGAATACTGCAAGCAACTCACGCAATTGATTGAAAAACTCCTCGCGACTGCTAGTACTAGTACTAGCACGACCGCGAGTATTAGTGCGACTGCGAGTGCAAGTGCTAATACCGCTGAGCCTGCCGAACCGGCCGCCGCGACCCCGCCGCCGGCAGTGCCGCTCTCTTCCTCTGTGCCGCTGGTTGAAGATCAACAGATTCAACTGCTGCGCGAAATGCTGACCCGCACACTGACGTTTGCCGTGGCGTCACTGTTGCAAGGGGCGCCGGACCTGGCAGGAGAGGCGGAAACACTCGGTGCATCCGTCAAAGAAGCGAAAACCGGCGCGTTGTTGAACGACGCCGCAACCCATCTCAAGCAACTGTGCTTCAAGATTGAATTACGCAGCGGCGACATGACCGAGCAGCACGAATTATTGCTGCGCCTATTTAAATTGTTGCTGGAAAATGTGACGGAGCTGCTGGAAAACGACTCTTGGCTAAGCGGTCAGATCGCCGGCGTGCAAGCGTTGCTTGCCGGCCCCATCAGTCACAGTGCGTTGAAAGATGCAACGCGCAGCCTCAAGGAAGTAATTTACAAGCAAGGCATGCTGAAACATAGCTTGACCGAAGCCAAAGTCACAGTCAAGAACATGATGATCACCTTTATCGACCGCTTGAGCGCCGTTGCCACGACTACCGGCGACTATCACGAAAAAATCGACAAGTACTCGCAAAAAATCAGCCAAGCCCAAGACATTGGGGAGTTGAATAAAATTCTCGATGACGTGATGCGCGAAACCCGTATCACGCAAACGGAGGCCCTGCGTTCGCGCGATCAAATGATCAGTGCGCGTCAGGAAGTGCAGGATGCGGAAGCGCGCATACACGAGTTGGAGTCCAAGCTTGAGCAAATGAGCGAACTGGTGCGCGAGGACCAATTGACCGGCAGCCTGAACCGACGCGGCCTGGATGACGTGTTGGAGCGCGAATTGGCGCGTTCTGAACGACGCAGTTCGCCGCTTTGCGTGGCGATGCTCGATCTGGATGACTTCAAGCGGCTCAATGACACGCATGGACATACCGTTGGCGATGAAGCCCTGGTGCATTTGGTGCGCGTGATCAAGGACACCCTCAGAACGATGGATGTGATTGCCCGTTTCGGCGGCGAGGAATTCTTGATCGTATTGCCTGACACGACAATGGACGACGCCATGCAAACCGTTACGCGCCTGCAACGGGAATTAACCAAACGCATCTTCATGCACAATAACGAGCGCCTGCTGATCACCTTCAGCGCGGGGGTGGCTTTGCGTACGAGTAATGAAGACCAGACATCGATGATCAAACGCGCGGATGAAGCTTTATACAAGGCAAAGCGAGCCGGCAAAAATCGGGTCGTCGCGGCAGTATAGCGTGTTCCATCAGGCTCGACAAAGGCTTGACAATTGTTGACAATTGGCACGCGCAGCGCCTTCCGGCCCATGTCCGCAACTTTACCGCGATGCGTTCCGACTGCTGAATAAACAGAAGAAAGCCCACCTTGTCACGTAAGGGATTACCCTGTCGAGCTGGACAACATAGTGTTAGCGGAATCAATTCATGAAAACAGGTGCGCCACAGACATTGCAACCGACGCTTGATCCTTCGGATTGGCCGGCATTCCGTGCCCAAGGGCACCGCATGCTCGACGATATGATGGACTACCTCGAACATATCCGCGAACGCCCGGTCTGGCAACCGATTCCGCCGGAAGTTCGCGCGGTATTTCGGGGCTCCGCTCCGGCGGAGCCGAACGAGCTGGCTGCCATACACGACACATTCATGCACGACATCCTGCCTTATGCAGTCGGCAACAGTCATCCCGGCTTCATGGGATGGGT
>PKWO01000167.1:3882-4441 GCA_003132085.1 Oxalobacteraceae bacterium
GGGTGCGCACGTTTTTTCGCTTCCCCGACAGCGCCAGCGGGCTGTTTGTGACCGGCACCTCGATGGCCAATATGATTGCGGTCTGGGTTGCGCGAACCGCAGCGCTCGGCGCGCAAGTGCGCCGCCAAGGGGTGGCCGCCGCCGACCGGCGCCTGATCGCCTATACATCGGCCGGAGCGCACGGCTGCATCGCGCAAGCGATGGATCTGGCTGGCATAGGCACCGATTCATTGCGGATTATTCCGATGAACGGATGCTACGAGATGGACGTACCGTTGCTGGAAAAAGCGATTGCAGCGGATCGCGCGGCTGGATTGCAACCGTTTTTCATCGCCGCCACTGCGGGTTCAGTGGACGTCGGTGCGATCGATCCGCTAGCCGCCATCGCCGATCTTGCCCGCAAAGAAAAACTGTGGTTCCATGTGGATGGCGCATACGGCGCGCTGGCGATCCTGTCGCCCGACATTGCGCCGCGCCTTGATGGCATTGAACGGGCGGACTCGATTGCGTTCGATTTTCATAAGTGGGGGCAAGTACCCTACGACGCGGGATTTATTCT
>PKWO01000382.1 GCA_003132085.1 Oxalobacteraceae bacterium
CATGCTGCTCGAAACCCATGCTGCATCTTGCATGATGGCGAATGTTGGCAAACACTCAGTCCCGATAGGGACACAGGGATTTTTGTGTGTGAAAACGTTGCTCGGCGCGGCGACGCAAACGCTGCGCCGCGCTCTCCCGTAACTATAGATCAAAATCCCGCGTGATCTTCTCGTAAATTTATCCAATATCCGGGGTAAATTTTGACCCTTGCGCATGCTTTACAGACATGCTGTCGGCGTGGTCTGAAAATGTCGGATATTGGCAACCAATTTTCGCGTGGATGCATTATTTCAGGCGCTTGGTAACGCAGTAAATAATCCTTTGACCAACCGTGATCCAGTTTTGCAATCGACCAACTAGTTTTATCTTTATAGAGCTATAATTTCGCATCTCCAAAAGCTGGAGTTGTTTGCAAAACGCCATCATAGTCAGGAGTTTCGTGGGGATTTTCTCGCTTTTTGGCAAGAAGGAGCGTCAGCCGGCCGATGCGCCCGCTGACAAATCGGCGTCGCGCAAAAAACGCGAACCGGTAGCTTCTCGTGTGGTATCCGCTGGCGATACCGAGATAACCAAGAATGTCCAACGAAAAGCGGCGCGCGCCACTGCGATGAAGATCGANNGCCATTGAATCAGAGATGTCGTCCGAATTTGTCAGGCCGCTATCGCTATCATCTTCCATTACGTTGCCCGGCCCGGCCAGCCGAAACGAGCCCGTTGATCAGCCGAAACCGTCAATCATTACCCCAAAAAAAACCGATACCCCACCCGTTACCTTTCAGCCGGCCATGGGTACGGCTACAGAATTCCTGCTCGGCACAGAGACGGTGAGCGGTGCGGCAGTGGCCATTTCCGCTTCAGAGGCAGCGCCGGTTATTGAAGAAGCGGCGATTCTCTTCGCCAACGATCAGATGGAAATGGTTGAACATGTGTTGCAAACGGCGATCAGGGAAGATGCGTTGGGCAACGCAGCATTGACAGTATGGCGCATGCTGTTCGACCTGTATCAAATATTAGGCAACCAATTACAATTCGACAATCTATCGATTGAATACGCAAACAAATTCGAGACATCGCCGCCTGCCTGGGTCGAATCCACGTACATCGAGACACCGGCGCACAGCGCCGCACCGTTGGGTGTCACTCCGACCGTTTCCTTCTCTGGCGCGCTCAACGCGAGCATCGTCAAGCAACTGGAGAAGGCGCAAATTATGGCGGAGAAAACCCCCGTGTTACGGCTGGAATTTGCCCGCGTAACGAATGTCGATCCTGTCGGTTGCGGCCTGTTGCTGCACATTTTGAAGAAACTGCAAAAATCAGGACATGACTTGATTTTAGTGGGGGCCTTGGAACTGGTGAGCAAGATACGCGCGATACTGGAAGTTGGCAGGCGCGACGAAACCGAGGCTCCCTGGCTGCTTTTACTCGAAATCCTGCGGCTGTTGAATCTCGAGAAGGATTTTGAAGAAGCGAGTATCGATTATTGCGTGACATTTGAAGTGTCGCCGCCCGCGTTCGTCGCGCCGAAGAACAAAGTTACCACCGCAGTGGAAGAAGTCCCATTTCCAAGTTTGTCCAACGACCACTTCTCGTTGCCTCCCGTGATCATGGAAGGCACCGACAGATTGATTAGAAGTATTGCCGCCTATGTTGCGGACAATAACCCGGCAATCATCGACTGCACGCAATTGAAGCGCGTGGACTTCGTTGCCGCGGGTCAGTTGCTGACCGGTCTGGCGCCGCTGTCGGCGAAGGGAGCCAACATTGAATTACACAATGTCAATCATTTGGTCGCAGCGCTGTTTACGGTAATGGGATTGGCCGACATCGTGCGTATTGTAGTCAGCAAGAGCTAATCCATGTCTTCCTTCGACCTTGCAAATGGGTCGTCCGGCCTCATGTTTCCTGAACTGGAGTCGATCTCTTTCCTTGGCTGACTGCCGGGCCACAACATCAACCCTCCATTCAGGGGATATACATGGAACAATTTCACGGCACAACGATACTGTCAGTGCGGCGCGGCGAAATCGTCGCAATCGGCGGCGATGGTCAAGTCACTCTAGGCAATATTGTGATGAAGGGTACGGCCCGCAAGGTGCGCAAACTCTATCAAGGCAAGGTGCTAGCGGGGTTTGCCGGCGGCACCGCAGATGCTTTTACGCTGCTGGAGCGATTTGAAGGCAAACTCGAAAAACACCAAGGCAATTTGATGCGTGCCTCGGTCGAACTCGCCAAAGACTGGCGCACCGATCGTATATTAAGGCGATTGGAAGCGATGTTGCTGGTAGCCGATCGTGAATCAACCCTGGTCATTACCGGAAACGGCGACGTGCTGGAACCCGAAAATGGCATAGGCGCAATTGGTTCGGGCGGCGTATTCGCGCAATCGGCCGCCAAAGCGCTGCAGGAAAATACCGATCTGACACCCATCGAAATCGTCAGGAAGTCGCTGACGATTGCCGGCGAATTGTGTATTTACACGAATATGTCACATACCATTGAAACGCTGGAATAGCCGGCAACGCTGCCACAAACACATCATGAACATGACCCCCCAACAGATCGTCTCGGAACTCGATAAACATGTCGTCGGCCAGGCTCGCGCCAAACGTGCGGTAGCCATCGCGCTGCGCAACCGCTGGCGGCGCCAGCAGGTGGCTGAACCTCTGCGCCACGAAATCACGCCGAAGAATATCTTGATGATCGGACCGACCGGCGTTGGCAAAACCGAGATTGCGCGGCGCTTGGCCAAATTGGCGGACGCGCCCTTTATCAAGATCGAAGCCACCAAATTTACCGAGGTCGGTTACGTTGGCCGCGACGTTGACACGATTATTCGGGACTTGATCGATATCGGGATCAAGCAAACGCGTGAATCCGGCATGCGCACGGTACGCGCTCAAGCGGAAGGTGCTGCCGAAGAGCGGATCCTCGATATCCTGGTTCCGCCCGCGCGCGACTTCGGCTTTGGCAGCGCCGCGCACGCTGACGGAGAAACCCAAAGCGGCAATACCGCGCGCCAGGTTTTTCGCAAGCGCTTGCGCGAAGGTGTGCTCGATGATCAGGAAATCGAAATAGAATTGG
>PKWO01000295.1:0-235 GCA_003132085.1 Oxalobacteraceae bacterium
CGACCTGCGCCGCATCTTGACCGATTATGGTTTCATCGGCCACGCATTCCGCAAGGATTTCCCGATTTCCGGCTATGTCGAAATGCGCTACGACCCGGAACAAAAACGCGTTATATATCAGCCCGTTACCATCGAGCCGCGTGAAAATGTGCCGCGTGTTATTCGTGAAGAACAGTACGGGATTAAATAATGGCTGAGATAAAGAACTACACGCTCAATTTTGGTCCGCAGCATC
>PKWO01000295.1:267-4199 GCA_003132085.1 Oxalobacteraceae bacterium
TGCCCTACATGGACCGTCTCGACTATGTGTCGATGATGTGTAACGAACACGCATACGTGTTGGCGATCGAGAAATTGCTCGGTGTCGAAGTGCCGTTGCGGGCCCAGTACATCCGTGTCATGTACGACGAAATTACCCGCTTGCTGAATCATTTGCTGTGGCTCGGCGCACATGCGTTGGACTGCGGCGCGATGGCCGTGTTGCTGTACACGTTCCGCGAACGCGAAGATTTGCTGGATTGCTACGAGGCTGTGTCCGGGGCTCGCATGCACGCCGCGTACTATCGGCCGGGCGGCGTGTATCGCGACTTGCCGGATTCGATGCCGCAAAACAAGCCATCCATCTTGCGCAGCGCCAAGGCAATCAGTCGGCGCAATGAAAATCGTCAGGGTTCCCTGCTTGATTTCATCGAAGATTTTACCAATCGCTTTCCGACTTATGTCGACTAATATGAAACCCTGCTGACCGATAACCGTATCTGGAAGCAGCGCGTGGTCGGCATCGGCGTGGTGTCGCCGGAGCGCGCCAAAGCAATGGGTTTCACCGGGCCAATGTTGCGCGGTTCGGGCGTCGAATGGGATTTGCGCAAGAAGCAACCGTATGAAGTCTATGATTTGCTGGACTTCGATATTCCGGTCGGCACCAACGGCGATTGTTATGACCGCTATCTGGTGCGGATAGAAGAGATGCGCCAATCGAATCGCATCATCAAGCAATGCATCGAATGGCTGCGCAATAATCCGGGCCCGGTGATGACTGACAATCATAAGGTGGCGCCGCCATCGCGGGTGGACATGAAGACCAACATGGAAGAGCTGATACATCATTTCAAGCTCTTCACCGAAGGCTTTCACGTGCCGCCAGGGGAGGCGTATTCAGCCATTGAGCATCCGAAGGGCGAGTTCGGCATTTACCTGATTTCCGATGGTGCCAACAAGCCGTATCGGCTGAAAATTCGCGCGCCGGGATTCGCGCATTTGCAAGGGCTGAACGAAATGGCCAAGGGGCATATGATCGCCGATGCGGTAGCGATCATCGGAACGCAAGACATTGTGTTTGGTGACATTGACCGCTAAATTGCGGTGGATATTTGAGGCATAGATAATGCTGTTATCAGAGCAGGCATACAAAAGAATCGATCGCGAAGTCGCGAAATTTCCAGCGGACCAAAAGCAATCCGCGGTGATGGCGGCGCTTACCATCGCGCAGGATGAAAAAGGCTGGCTGGCACCGGAGGTGATGCAGGATATTGCCGATTACCTCGGCATGGCGGCAGTCGCCGTGGAGGAAGTGGCGAGTTTCTATGCGATGTATAACCTAAGTCCGACCGGAAAATTCAAGATTACCGTCTGTACCAATTTGCCGTGCGCATTGTCGGGCGGGGAAAAGGCCGCGCGTTACCTGAAGCAGAAGCTGGGTGTCGACTACCGTGAAACCACGGCTGACGGCCAGTTCACGCTGCAAGAAGGCGAATGCATGGGGGCCTGCGGCGATGCTCCGGTCATGCTGGTAAACAACAAGCGCATGTGCAGTTGGATGTCGGACGACAAGATCGATGCGCTGGTAGAGGAGTTGAAGAAATGACCAGCCTGCACAACCGTCATATCAATCCGCTGATCATGGCGGGTCTGGATGGTCAAAACTGGCATCTTGCCGATTACGTCAAGCGTGGCGGTTACGAGTCCCTCAAGCGTATCCTGAACGATAAAATCACGCCGGAGCAAGTGATTGCGGAATTGAAGGCATCTTCGTTACGCGGTCGCGGCGGCGCTGGATTCCCGACCGGTTTGAAGTGGAGTTTCATGCCGCGTCAGTTTCCCGGACAAAAGTACCTGGTCTGCAATTCTGACGAAGGCGAGCCGGGCACATTCAAGGATCGCGACATCCTTCGTTACAATCCGCATGCGTTGATTGAAGGAATGGTGATCGGTGCCTACGCAATGGGCGTCACGGTCGGCTACAACTACATTCATGGCGAAATTTGGGCCGACTACGATCGTTTTGAAGAAGCGCTGGAAGAAGCGCGTGCCGCCGGTTTTCTAGGCGATAACATCATGGGTAGCACGCTCAATTTTCAGTTGCACGCGTTTCACGGATACGGCGCTTATATTTGCGGCGAAGAAACCGCGTTGCTGGAATCGCTCGAAGGCAAGAAAGGGCAGCCGCGCTTCAAGCCGCCGTTCCCGGCCAGCTTCGGGCTGTACGGCAAGCCGACCACCATCAACAACACCGAGACGTTGGCGGCCGTGCCGTTTGTATTCGCGATGGGTGCACAGGCCTATGCGGCGCTGGGCAAACCTAACAACGGCGGCACCAAGATTTTTTCGATGTCGGGCGACGTTGCCAAGCCGGGTAATTATGAAGTGCCGCTTGGCACTCCGTTTGCCACATTGCTGGATCTGGCCGGCGGCATGCGCGGCGGCAAAAAGATCAAGGCCGTGATTCCGGGCGGATCGTCGATGCCGGTGTTGACCGGTGAAGTGATGATGGCGACCGACATGGATTATGATTCGATCGCGAAGGCCGGTTCGATGCTCGGCTCCGGCGCGGTGATCGTGATGGACGAAACCCGCTGTATGGTCAAATCGCTGCTGCGGCTGTCGTATTTTTATTACGAAGAGTCGTGCGGTCAATGCACCCCATGCCGGGAAGGCACCGGCTGGCTGTACCGGATCATGCACAGAATCGAGCATGGACAAGGCCGGCCGGACGATCTCGATATGTTGAATTCGATTGCCGATAATATCCAGGGCCGGACCATTTGCGCGCTGGGCGATGCGGCGGCGATGCCGGTTCGCGCCTTTATCAAGAATTACCGCGAAGAATTTGAATACCACATCGAGCACAAGCGTTGCTTGGTGCCGGCTTACACGTAAGCAGGAAAGCGCATTACCGAACGCACTACTGCATTGCTTCAGTGAATTGCATATTGAGCGTAACTGAGAATACTTGGGCAAAAAAGCAAAGCCATGGTTGAAATCGAAATAGACGGCAAAAAAGTCGAAGTGCAAGAAGGCAGCATGATTATGGACGCGGCCAATAAGCTCGGCACGTACATACCGCATTTTTGCTATCACAAGAAACTGACGATTGCGGCCAACTGCCGCATGTGTCTGGTCGAGGTCGAGAAAGCGCCGAAGCCGCTGCCTGCGTGCGCGACCCCGGTCAGCGCCGGCATGGTCGTGCGTTCGCATAGCGAAAAAGCGGTCACTGCGCAGAAAAGCGTGATGGAATTCCTGCTGATCAATCACCCGCTGGATTGCCCGATCTGCGATCAGGGCGGCGAGTGCCAGTTACAGGATCTGGCGGTCGGTTACGGCGGTTCGGCGTCGCGCTATGAAGAAGAAAAGCGCGTGGTTGCGCCGAAGGATGTCGGTCCGCTGATTTCGATGCAGGAAATGACGCGCTGCATCCATTGCACCCGTTGCGTGCGCTTCGGCCAGGAAATTGCCGGCGTGATGGAATTCGGCATGCTGGGCCGCGGCGAACACGCAGAAATTACCGCATTCGTCGGCAAGACGGTCGACTCCGAATTGTCCGGCAACATGATCGATCTGTGCCCGGTCGGCGCTCTGACTTCCAAGCCTTTCCGCTATAGCGCCCGTACCTGGGAATTGCAGCGCCGCAAATCGGTGAGCCCGCATGACGGCCTCGGTGCGAATCTGACGGTGCAAGTCAAAAACGGCAAAGTCATGCGCGTGCTGCCGCTCGAGAATGATGCGGTCAACGAATGCTGGCTGTCGGACAAAGACCGCTTCTCCTATGAAGGCGTCAACAGCGAAGAGCGCCTGACTGCGCCGATGGTCAAGCAAGACGGCCGCTGGCAGGAAACCGATTGGCAAACGGCGCTCGAATATGTCGCCCATGGTCTGCGCGATATCAAGAAAGAACACGGTGCCGACACTATTGCCGCGCTCGGTACGCCGTACTCC
>PKWO01000431.1 GCA_003132085.1 Oxalobacteraceae bacterium
GCACCGATGACGTGATCAACGTTGCCGGCCACCGCCTCGGCACCCGCGAAATCGAAGAGAGCGTTTCCAGCCATCCGAACGTCGCCGAAGTCGCGGTAGTCGGGGTGGAAGACAAGCTGAAAGGCCAGGTCGCCGTTGCCTTCGTGGTCGTGAAACATCCGGAAGCGGCCGCCACGCCGGAAACCAGGCAGGCGCTGGAAAAGGAAATCATGGGCGTAGTCGACCAGCAATTGGGCGCCGTCGCACGCCCGGCGCGCGTGGTGTTCATCAATGGCTTGCCGAAAACCCGTTCCGGAAAGCTGCTGCGCCGTTCGATCCAGGCAATCTGCGAAGGGCGCGACCCGGGGGATCTGACCACCATCGAAGATCCAGGCTCGCTGCAACAAATCAAGGAGGCGCTGGCGGTTCCGACCATCGGATAGCGGGCCTCGGCCCGGCTGACTATCCGGTTATGCGCCGCGTCAGCGCCCGAGCCACTACCCGCGCTTTCTGACCCAGCGAAAAGCGCCGGAAGTTCGTCTTCACTGCGCCTTCGGTGAAGGCGGTGCGCTTCGTATAGTCGATCTGCACGTCCACAATCACCGGCATGCCGTTGGCCGAAGTTTGATTGGCTGAGCGAATCGCTTGCGCGATCGCGTCGTTATCGGCGATCCGCAGATAGGCGGCGCCGGTGGCCAGCGCCACGCCTTCCAGATTCAATTGACCGAGCTGGGTGCATGGCTTCCGGTTGTACGGGATTTCCTGTGCTTGCGCGATCTGCGACAGCGCGCCGTCGTTGAAGACGTAGTAGACGATGCCCAGGCGGTTCGTCACGGCGGTCAATATTTCCATGCAGGTCATCAGGAATGCGCCGTCGCCGACGATCACCTGCACCGAGCGCTCGGGTTGCGCCAGCTTGGCGCCTATGCCTGCCGGAACCGCATAACCCATGCAGTTGAAATCGGTCGGAAGGATCACGCTTTTCGGCGCATGGATCGGCATCAGTTCTGCGGTAAGAAAAGTGTGGTTTCCATCGTCGATCACGACGATGCCGTCATCCGCCATCTGGCTGCGCAGCCCGTCGAAGAAACGCGCCGGGTTCACCCGATTTTTGCTGTCATGCTTGTACCAGCTCTCGCGATAAGCCTTCTTGTCGCTCTGTATCCGGTCGCGCAACGCGGCCTGCGGCGCGCGCCGCGGCCCGCTCGCTTCCAGCGCGTCAAGCAGCTGTTTCAACACCGTTCCGGCATCCCCGGCGATGCCGACTTTGGCAGGATAGTTCGCACTCAACACCGCCGGATTGATGTCGATGTGGATCAGGTTTTCCGGTACGTCGATGCCATAACTGCCGGTCGCAATTTCAGCGAAGCGGGTGCCGACAGCAAGCAGGCAATCGCAGTCCTTGAAAGCGTTTTGCGCGGCCGGCACGGCCGATGCGCCGAAGCCGAAACCGACGTGCAGCGGATGATTGCCGGGAAACGCCGACAAGCCCTGCAATGTGGTCGCCACCGGAGCCTCCAGCCATTCGGCGATGCGTGTGACCAGTTGGCCCGCATCACGCGTGCCCCAGCCCACGAACAGGCATGGGTGCTTGGCTTGCCGCAGCAGATCAACCGCGCGCCCGATGTCTTGAGCGGCAACCTGCGGCGGCGATGGCGGCGCAATATACTGCGGGAGCGCGTCGACCTCGCCGGTTAGCAGCAGAATGTTTGCCGGCACTTCAATGAATACCGGCCCCGGCTCGCCGCTGGTGGCGATCGCGTAGGCCTCGAACAGCATCGGCACCACCTGGTCGTGGCGGGNNTTGTGCATGTCCATCTGGTGCAACTGGTAACGGTAGGCCAAGTCGGTACGAGGACCGCCGCAAATGACCAGCATCGGCACGCCGTCCAGGAAGGCTTCGCCGATGCCGCTGCTGGCATGCGTGAGCCCGGCAGAGGGGACAACGGTCAACACGCCGATCGAATCGGACAGCCGGCTGACGGCATCGGCCATAAAGGCGCCGCCGCCTTCATGCGTGACCAGCACCGGGGTAATCCGTTCCGAATTGTTGAGCTCGTCGTACAGTTCGGTGGTATGCACGCCCGGGATGCCGAACGTGAAGCGCGCGCCGATTTTCTCCAGCGCATATGTGGTGAGCCAAGCGCCCGTTTTTTTCATCGTGTCGTCTCCGTTATAGGTGTGAAGTTAAACATAAGCGTGAAGTTAAACATAGGCGTGAAGTTAAACATAGGCGCTGATAGCCTGCGCCGCGATGCGGCCGGAAAGGATGCAGCTGCCGAGGAAGGTGCCTTCGAGCGCGCGCAGTCCGTGCATGCCGCCGCCGCCGAAACCGGCCGCTTCTCCGACCGCGTACAGGCCGTCGATAGGCTGCCCGGATGTGCTTAACGCCCGGCTGTGCAGATCGGTCTGTATCCCGCCCAGGCTCTTGCGGCTGATGACGAATTCGCGAATCGCCATCAGCGGCAGCGCCCCGGTGTCGAGGATGCGCTGAAATTTACAGAGCCGGACGCGGTCGCCGCGGTACTCGCGCAGTGCGCCGATGCGGCGCAATTGTTCATCGTTCATGAGGCTGCGGCCGCGTGCGATGGTGGCGTCATAGCCGTGCACCGCATTCTCGACCGCGCACAATTGCACCGACCGGTCGCCTTGCAACGCATTCATTTTTTCGACCAATTCCGGCAGGGTGGCGGCTGTCACGAAATCCGGGCAATCGCTGGTCAACTGCTCGACCAGCCAGCGGTTGCCGAACAGGATATCGCGCAGGAAGGCGAAAATCTTCTTGTCGCGGACGGATGGATTGAATTCGCTGCCCGATACCGCCAGTTCCTTCAATGCGATGCGGTGATTGAGCACCTGCCAGGAGTAGGCCCGCTCTTGCGCGCAAATCTCGGTCACCAGGCGGCGCGTATCGAAGCCCGATACCAGCGGCTGCGGTCCGATGCGTTCGCCGCGCCAGTTCAGCCACAACGCCGAGCGCGGCGGCACCAGCGACAGGCCGTGATGCGGTTTGCGCGGACGGGGATGATGGACCCCCGCCGCGTAGTTCCACATCTTGTCGAGATGCGTGAGATTGCCTCCGGCCGCCGCGACTGCCTGGTGCAGCGTGCCGTCGGCGAAGCGGTGCGAACCATTCAGCAATTGTGCGGGAGGCCGGTTCCAGTCGGTGTGCCAATGCCGGCGCACCTTGTCGAGATCGCCGTTGATGCCGCCGCTGGCCACGACCACATGCTCGGCGCGCGCCTCGAACGGAACCCCGTTCTTTTCGTCAATGCCCGACGCGCCGCATACCCGGCCGTTTTCCAGCAGCAGGCGATCAACCCGGTGGCCGAAACGGAAAGTAAGCTTGCCGGCATTTGCATGACGGCGCAGCGCGGCAATCAAGCAGTCCGCCAGCTCCTTGCCGGTACCCCACACCATATGAAAGCGCGGCACGGAATTGCCAGGACGGAATTCGCCGCGCTCGACCCAGTTTACAATCGGGAAAAAGCCGACCCCATGCTTGCGCACCCAGCGATAGACATCAGGTGTGCAGCGATGCACGTAGGCTTCCGCCCATGCCTTGGGCAAATCGTCGCCGGGGCCGAATTCGGCGAAGCTGTGCCAGTCGCGCAGCGCCAGCTCGGTCGAGTCGCGAATGCCCTGGCGGCGCTGTTGCGGCGAATCGACGAAGAACATCCCGCCGAAACTCTCGCGCGCCAGACCGCCGATAGCGTCGGCCTCGTCGCGGTCGAGCAGAACGATCGATTTGCCGCTATCGAGCAGATCCAGCGCCGTCGCGATTCCCGCGATACCTGCTCCCACGATCAACACCTCGCTGCGGCATGCCTGCATCGCTTTTTCCCGTCCCCGTCTTGGGTTACTATTAAGCCACAAATATAAAATTCTATATCAGCGCCGCCCGGAAAAGCATTGTCCTGGCGAGCAATGAAGTTGTCCTGACTGGACAGGGAATGAGCGAGACTATCCACATACACGAGATGACCGTTGCCATCGGCTGGGTCCGAGCGATCATTGCCGCAGCGGAACATGACGGCGTGGGCGAGCGGACGCTGTTGGCTACGGCAGGCATCGATACGCTGGCGGCCGACCCGCTGGCGCGCATTCCCCTCGATGCGGTGGTGAATCTGTGGCGCGCCGCCACCGAATTGACCGGCAATACCGCGTTCGGCCTGCGCATGGGCAGCGCCATCGAACCGACGTCATTCAATGTCGTTGCCTATACGCTGGTGTCCTGCAACAGCTTGCGCGAGGCGATCGGGAACCTGCAGCGGTTCCAGCGCCTCGTCAGCGATGGCGGGCGGATGCAACTGGTCGAGCAGAACGAACTGGCGTGGCTGGTGTATCACCCGATGCAGGCAACGCTGCCGTTTTCGCCATTTCAAGTGGAAGCCGTGCTGGCCTGCGGGGTACGCCTGGGGCAATGGATCATGGGGCCGGGATTCGCGCCGAAAAGAGTGTGCCTGGCGCATGGCGCGATCAGTCCGATGCAGGCGTATCGCGAATCCTTGGGCTGCGAGCCGGAGTTTCATAGCGCATTCAGCGGTATCGGCCTGCCGCTTTCCTCGCTCGACACGTTGCTGCCGGCAAGGAATCCCGAGATATGCCGCTTGCATGAGGGGCTGGCCCGCCGGCAATTGTCGTCGCTGGAAAGTTCGGCGAGCTTCAGGGAGCGGGTTGCCGCCGTGCTGCAGCAATTGCTCGCACAACGCATGGCGCACAAGGAGTCTGTAGCCGCGTTGATGGGAATGTCGCCGCGAACGCTGCAACAGCGTTTGACGGACGAGGGGAGCAGCTTCGCGGACTTGCTGGACGAGGTGCGGCACAAGCTGGCCCTTCGTTATCTGGCCGACCCCATGCTGAGCCTCGGCCAGATTGCGGTGCTGCTGAATTTTTC
>PKWO01000456.1 GCA_003132085.1 Oxalobacteraceae bacterium
GCGCGTGGCGTTGGGCGCTGCTCAATGACCAAGGGGTGGTTCCAAATACGCGATATTCGCCTGCCTGCGGCTTGTGGGCGCAAGCCAGCGTATGCAGCAACGTGGTTTTTCCCGCGCCGGAAGGGCCGATCAGGGCAACTTGCTCGCCTTGTTCAATGGAAAGCTGGATGTCGCGTAGCGCAAGGGCGGTGCCGCTTGCGCGCGGATGGCGGATCGAAACATCTTGTAACGCGAGGGTCATTATTCGTTGCACTTTTTTTTGTGTATCATTCGGGCTGCGTAAACCACNNACGCCACGCCACGCCACGCCACCAACGCCACGCCACCAACGCCACGCCACCAACGCCACGACGCTATTTCAGCAATCCGGCGCTGCGCGCGGCGTTTTCAATCGACGCATAATTTTCCGCCTTGGTCGGGATGAAGCGCGCGGTGCGCTGCAACTCAAGGATTTCCCTGCCTTGCGCGTCATTCTTGTTGAGTGCCAGGAATGCGTCGGTCAACTTCTTGCGCAGGACAGGATTCATGTCTGCACGCACACTCCAGTTGTAATCGAAATAGCCTGGCGTAGTGTAAAACACGCGAACTTCCTTAGTGTCCACTTTGCCTTCGGACACCAGCTTTTCCCAGACCGAGATATTGAGCGCCCCGGCATCCACCTTGCCGCCTGCGACTGCCGCGACGGTGGCGTCATGGGCGCCGGAATAGGCAACGCGCTTCATGTCGACATCGGGATTGATGTGGGCGGCCAACAGGGCGGAACGCGGCATCAAGTGGCCCGAGGTCGATGATTCCGAGCCGAACGTGAAGGTCCGGCCCTTCAGGTCTTCCAGTTTATTAATCGTTTTGGCGGTGGTGATGAACACCGAGCGGAATTTTTCATCTTCTTCGCGCTGGACAATGGGAATTACCTGGCCCTTGCTGCGGACATTCGCTTGTACGAAGGTAAAGCCGCCGAACCAGACCATGTCGAGCTTGTTATTGATCAAGCCTTCGACCGAGGCGGCATAATCGGTAACCGGAACGAACTCCACCTTCATCCCCAGTTTTTGCTCCAGATAATTGCCCAACGGCTTGAATTTGCGTTGCAATTCGGTCGGCGCTTCGTCGGGAATGGCGGATACACGCAACACCTGCTGCGCAAAAGCGACGCCGGAGGCAATCAACATGACAGCGGCCAGCGCCAGCGTAGTCAGGAACCTGAGCGGGTAAACGAGAGAAAATTTGAGCATGCTGAACCTTTTTGTCAGGATAATGGATGATGGCCAAGCCGGCGTGCAGTGAGGCAACGTTGTGTATTTTCGTTGTGTATTTTCGTTGTGTATCTTATTCCGCACGCTATTGCTTCAAGCACATGAAAAACGTAACCCGAATGTTACATACATTCCCTCCCTATAGCGATACGGGGCGCGTAATTTATGCAACATTCGGGTTAATCGTCTATCATAGCGAAAAAACTGCCGATTACCGCCGGCTTCTTTCGATTCGGTGATCAGCGCACTTTTTAAACACGCAAGCATACAGGTAAGCAGATGCTGACACGCGACACTGTAATGCCTTTGAGTAATGATTTCATCGCCCCGCCCGATCAAGCTGCGGCGGACATTCGTGCGGAGCTGAGCGCCGGTTTGCTGCAGCAGAATGCGCAAACCTCGCCAAAATATCTATACGACGCGTTGGGATCGAAGTTGTTTGAGGCGATTTGCGAGTTGCCCGAGTATTACCCGACTCGCACCGAAGCCGCGATTTTTGACGTGCATCTGAGCGATATGGCGCGCTCGGTCGGGCGCGGCAGTACGTTGATCGATCTTGGCGCCGGCAATTGCGCGAAGGCGGCGCGTTTGTTTCCCGCCTTACGCCCTGCGCAGTATGTCGCCATCGACATCTCGGCCGATTTCCTGCGTAATGCGGTGGAGCAATTGCGCCAGCGGTTCCCGCAGGTGGCGATGATGGAGCTCGGTTTGGATTTTTCAACTACACTGGAATTGCCGGAGCGGGTCAGGCGCGAGCAGCGATTGTTTTTCTATCCCGGTTCGTCGATAGGAAATTTTACGCCGGTGCAGGCGCTGGAATTTTTGCGGCGAGTGCGCGGCGAATGCCAAGTGCACGGGCAAACTGACGGCGGGCTATTGATCGGAGTCGACCTGGTCAAGGACAAGCAGATTCTGGATGCCGCCTACGATGACGCGTTGGGCGTGACTGCATCGTTTAATTTGAATTTGCTATTGCACTTGAATCGGGTGCTAGGCGCCGACTTCATTGTGCGCGACTGGCAACATTGTAGTTTTTTCGATGCCGAGCATAGCCGGATTGAAATGCATCTGCGGGCGCGGCATGCACTGACCGTAACGTGGCCCGACGGCGAACGCCGGTTTGCGCAAGGCGAGAGCATCCATACGGAAAACAGCTACAAATATACGCAACAGGGGTTTCTGGGGTTGCTGGCGAAAGCCGGGTTTGGCAACCCCCATGTCTGGACCGACCCCGACAACTGGTTCATGGTGTGTCATGCGCATGCCGGATCTGAGCAATAACCGGGTAACGATCGGGGCAAAAATCGGAGCAAACGATGCAAGCGCAAATTGAATCAAACGTGACGGCGTCGGACACCTTGCAGCTGCGTTACAACGTGGTGCGCAAGCGTACCGTGAGTTTGGCTAAGCCGCTGTCGGAAGAGGATTGTTGCGTGCAATCGATGCCGGACGCCAGTCCGGTCAAATGGCATATGGCGCATACCACCTGGTTTTTCGAGACCTTTGTGCTGGAGCGCTTCGAGCCTGATTTTCGGCCGCATCATCAGGCGTTCCGGGTATTGTTCAATTCCTATTACAACGGTGTCGGCCAGAAACANNGCTTACCGGCACAATGTGGATGCACGCATGGGGGTACTGCTGGCGACGATTGGTCCGAGCGATCTCTCGCATCAGTTGGCGGCGCTGGTCGAACTTGGTTTGCAGCATGAGCAGCAGCATCAGGAGTTGATGCTGACTGACGTCAAACACCTGTTGTCGATGAATCCGCTGCTTCCTACTTACCTTCCCGTCTATCTCGATACGCCCGATTTCAGCGCTGAAGCTTCGGCGCCGCTCACTTGGTTGCCGTTTGATGCCGGTGTAGTCGAGATCGGGCATCCGGGCGACGGGCGAGCTGGCAATCGCTTTTGCTTCGACAATGAAACGCCGCGCCACCGGCAATTCGTCGAACAATTTTCGCTGGCTTCGCGCCTGGTGACCAATGCCGAGTTTGCAGCATTTGTCGATGCCGGTGCGTATCGCAACCCGGCCTTGTGGCTGTCGGAAGGCTGGGATTGGGTGCGCAGTCTGGATTTGTCGCATCCGTTGTATTGGCAGGAGGTTGACGGTTCCGTCCGGGACGAGTTCACTTTGCATGGATTGCAGGCGCTCGACCCGCAGGGAGCGGCGATCCATTTGTCTTATTTTGAAGCGGACGCTTACGCCCGCTGGGCCGGCGCGCGCTTGCCGACTGAATTCGAATGGGAAGCGGCGGCGATGAAGGCAAACCAACAAACCGATGCTACTGACATCGGCTACCTTGGCCACCTGCATCCGCGATCATGCGGGCAAGCCGGATTGGCGCAGCTTTACGGCGTGGCGTGGCAATGGACCGCCAGCAGTTACGCNNTTTCGCGCGGCGCCCGGCGCGCTCGGCGAATACAACGGCAAGTTCATGGTCAATCAATACGTATTGCGCGGCTCGTCTTGTGTTACGCCGGTCGGCCATGCGCGCGCTACTTACCGCAACTTCTTTCCCGCCAGTGCGCGCTGGCAATTCACCGGAATTCGGCTGGCAAAGTCCGGCGGTGCATGAATGTTCACTCGGTACAAGATATACTGCCATTCACGTCCCGGCATCCGGTTCGGACGGACAATATAAAGCTGCATATAGGAAGACAAGATGAACTCACTCAAAATCGTTGCGGTTGCGCTGATCGTGGCTGGCGTGCTCGGGTTGATGTATGGTGGCTTTAGCTATACCAAGGAGACGCATGACGTCAAACTCGGTCCGATCGAGCTTTCCGTCAATGAGAAGCAAACGGTTAACATCCCCGTATGGGCTGGGATTGGTGCCATCGTGGTCGGCGGCCTGCTTCTCGTCTTCGGAAGCAAGAAGGGGTAAGCGTCGAACCTGAACAGCGGGCCGCCAAATTTGGCGGCCGTGCTCACTATACCGGCGCGAGCGCGGGGAGATCGACTTCGGCTTCGCGCGCGCCCAGCGCGATGTGCCGGTTCAATGCGCTGACGACTGCTTTACAGGAGGCCGTCACGATATTGCCGTCGATACCGGCGCCGAAGCGGGTGGGGCCGTTGTTCAAGCGCAGTTCGACGTAACAGGCAGCTTGCGCATCGGCGCCCTTGCCGATCGCATGCTCGTGGAAGTCCATCAGGCGTGTGTCGAGGCCTAATCCCAACTCCAGCGCCCGAATAAACGCATCGATCGGGCCATTGCCGTGGCCTTGCAGCGACAACGCTTGTCCTTGATGCAGGAGATCGACCTCAATTCGCATAGGGTCTCGGCTGCTCTCGCCGCTCGCGCGGTGATCGACATATGCATACGGCGACAAGACCGCGAAATACTCGCGCTGGAAGAGTCGATGGATATCTTCGGCGGCCAACTCCTTGCCGGATTGGTCGGCCAACACCTGCACTGCGCGGCTGAATTCAATTTGCAGGCGGCGCGGCAATGCCAGCCCGTATTCCTGTTCCAGCAAATAGGCGATACCGCCTTTGCCCGACTGGCTATTGACGCGGATCACCGCATCGTAATTGCGGCCGAGGTCGGCCGGGTCAATCGGCAGATACGGTACCTCCCACTTTGCGGCCGGCTTTTGCCGGGCGAAACCCTTTTTGATTGCATCTTGATGCGAACCGGAAAATGCGGTGAACACCAGATTACCGACATAGGGATGACGCGGATGCACCGGCAATTGATTGCATTCCTCTACACATTGCCTGACAGCATCGATATCGGAAAAGTCGAGCCTGGGGGCAATCCCCTGCGAATACAAGTTCAAGGCCAACGTGACCAAATCGACGTTGCCGGTGCGTTCGCCATTGCCGAACAAACACCCCTCGACACGGTCCGCGCCGGCCATTACCGCCAATTCCGCCGAGGCCACCGCAGTGCCGCGATCATTGTGCGGATGCACGGAGAGAATGATCGCATCGCGCCGCGCCAGATGGCGATGCATCCATTCAATCTGGTCTGCATAAACATTCGGCGTACTGGATTCGACGGTGGACGGCAGGTTGATGATTATCTTGTGCGCCGGGGTAGGCTGCCAGATGCCCGTTACCGCATCGCAGACCTTTTTGGAAAAATCCAGCTCGGCCATGCTGAAGGTTTCCGGCGAATATTCGAATACCCATTCGGTTTCCGTCCGCTCGCCGGTCAATTGCTTGATCAGGCGCGTGCCGCTTTCAGCAGTCGCTTGCACTTCCTCGCGCGACATGCCGAACACGATGCGGCGAAATGCCGGAGCAATCGGGTTATACAAGTGGAT
>PKWO01000400.1:0-1372 GCA_003132085.1 Oxalobacteraceae bacterium
GTCAAAATGTTGCCAGTGCGCGCGATTTGGCTAAATTGGTCGCGGCAGCCCAACAGCAACCACTTTTGTGCCAATATTCGACCGACTCGAGGTATGTGGTCGACGCCAGCGGTCGCACGCTGCAATATGCGAATTCCAATCACCTGGTTTCCAACCCCACCTGGGAAATTCTGCTGCAAAAAACCGGATACATCACCGAAGCCGGTCATTGCATGGTAATGCGCGCCGTTATCGAAGGGCGTGCGATCGTCATGGTATTCCTGGACTCAAAAGGCAAAGATTCGCGCTTGGCAGATGCCGGACGCATTCGCAAATGGCTACAGGCGCTCAAGCCGACGGCGGTGTCGCACTTGGGAATCGCCAACCAAGGTTGAATAATGAACAACAAAGAAAAAAGGCGAACTCCGGTTCGCCTTTTTTCTTTTCACCATTGCCAGCCGACTAGCCAACCGCGCACCCGGGGCGCTTGCTATTGCGGCACGTAACCCAACACTTCGGAAATTTGGTTGGCTGTGCCGACCAGATCTTCCAGCCATTCTTCTTGCAGCCGATCAGCCGGCGCTGAAATAGACAAGCCGGCGATCAACTTGCCCGAATCATCACGTATTCCTGCTGCCATGCAACGCACACCGAGTTCCAGTTCTTCATTGTCTCGGGCGTAGCCGCGCGCACGCACCAGGCTAAGGTCGCGTTCCAGCTTGGCCAGATCGGTAATCGAATTTTTATTGTGGCCCGACAGGCCGCTGCGAGTGGCGTATGAACGGACCGCCTTGGCGTCGTCAACCGACAAGAATAGCTTGCCTGTGGAAGTCAGATGCAGCGGCGCGCGTCCGCCGATCGCGCGCACCACTTGCATGCCCGAGCGTTCGGAGAACGCGCGGTCAATATACACAATTTCGTCGCCCTGACGTACCGACAGGTTGACAGTTTGATGGGTTTTACGATGCAATAGCCGCATGAAATCCAATGCCGCCTCGCGAACATTCAGGCGGCTCTTGACGATGTTGCCCAATTCAAGCAATCGCATGCCCAAACGATATTTTCCGGGTTCTGCGCGGTCGACAAAACGCTTTAACACCATATCGTTCAGAATTCGGTGCGCAGTAGACGGATGCAAGCCTGTCGCAAGTGACAATTCTTTCAGGCTGGGCGGATCCGGATGATGCGCTAATGCATCCAATAGCGATATCATGCGCTCAATTACCTGTATGGAGGTTTTGTCAGTGTCGGCAGACGGCTCGGTTTTCATAATATGTTTGGTGCGTTGCAATATCATACTTATACCATAATGTGAAAAAATCAAAAAGGCTTATGGACATTGTTTCGTGACTATTCAGCCGCAGGCGCGAGTGGGGAGTGCGTTTTGGGGAAA
>PKWO01000400.1:1383-7189 GCA_003132085.1 Oxalobacteraceae bacterium
CGCCAGCGGCTGAACAGTCACATTGTTTCTTATAAACATGCAATTTTGTTCGTGGCAAATTAGGCGCTTGTGATTGTACGAATCACCGTTAATCAGCACAGGAGTATAAATATTGCATCAATTACATTATTTGCCACTGGATGAAGCGGGGATTCCGAGGGGCATGCGGCGTCGCATACACGATGACAAGTGCCATTCCGTTTGTCCTGTTAAAATCCGGCTGCCGAACCTGCTGCGTAAATAACGCGCGGGGCATTGAATATTTCGGACTTGCGCTCTGACTATTGACGTATTTTGCCAAGTGGCGGTTTGATATCGTTTGGCGGTCATGGTTGGGGTGCGGCCAACGAAACCGGTGGGCGGCAGGAAATCTATTTCCAGATTGCCGTTCGCAGGCGGTTACACAAACACGCGTGAAATTTCGGTTCCGGCATGTAAAACATTTCGAGGACTGAGCAAGTAGCGAAAATAACCATTAGGACGGCATGAACGATATCCATGAACCTGTTAGCGAGTTTAAAAGCAAGAGCGGTTGGAAGCGCATATTCTCTGCTTTTTCCTATTCCATTGAAGGATTCAAATCGGCTTGGCGGATTGAACATGCGTTCCGCCAGGAGTTGGTTCTGCTTGTCTGTGCGACCGTCATCGCTCTATTGCTGCCGGTGTCGCCAATTGAGAAATTGATGCTGATCGGCGTGTTTGTGCTGGTGCTGATTGTCGAATTGATCAACTCTGCCGTTGAGGCGGTGGTTGACCGTGTCTCGCTGGAGGTCAACCCGTTGTCCAAGAACGCCAAGGATTTCGGCAGTGCTGCGGTGTTCCTGACTCTCGGGTTGGCGGCCGCGACCTGGGCCGTTGTCTTGATCCCAGTGTTTTTTCGGTAGGCCTCGCGCGCAGTACGTAGCTGCGCAGTACCCGGCAAATCGATATTTTTCGCCCGATGTTGGTAGGCGTACCCAGTTGCATATTTGAAAATCGCATAAAGAATCGCGAAAGCATTCGTTCTTTTTCTGTTCGAATCTCTTTAATCTGGTTGCTTCCTTAACTTGGCTGGCCCATATTTAGAGAGATCGTTAATGTCCTTGAAAAAAAAATTAATTGGATCGACCATCCTTCTGGCCTTGGTCGGACAGATTGCTTGTGCGGCTGAGACCACCTTGCTCAACGTCTCGTATGATCCTACCCGCGAGCTATATCAGGATATCGACCATGCTTTTTCCGCCAAGTGGAAAGCGGAAAGCGGCAACACGCTCACGATCAAGCAATCCCACGGCGGCTCCGGCAAGCAGGCGCGTACCGTAATCGATGGCCTTGACGCCGACGTGGTGACGCTAGGTTTGGCCTATGACATTGACGAGATTGCCCAACACGGCTTGACTTCAGCCGGTTGGCAGAAGCGTTTGCCGAACAATAGCACCCCGTATTCGTCGACTATCGTGTTTCTGGTGCGCAAGGGTAATCCGAAGGGAATCCACGAATGGAGCGATCTGGTCAAGCCGGGCGTATCGGTCATCACGCCGAACCCCAAAACATCGGGTGGTGCACGCTGGAATTATCTTGCCGCGTGGGGATATGCGCTGAGTCAGCCCGGCGGCAATGACGCCAAGGCCAAGGAGTTTGTCGCCAAGCTCTACAAGAACGTTCCGGTACTTGATTCGGGGGCTCGTGGTGCAACGACCACGTTCGTTGAGCGCGGCATCGGCGATGTGCTCATTGCATGGGAAAACGAGGCTTTGTTGGCGCTTAAAGAACTGGGGCCGGACAAAGTGGAGATGGTAACGCCGTCAATCAGCATATTGGCCGAACCGCCGGTCGCAGTGGTGGACAAGGTTGTGGACCGGCGCGGCACGCGCAAAGTTTCCGAGGCATATTTGGGCTTCCTTTATAGCGATGAAGGCCAGGAAATCATCGCCCGGAATTACTATCGACCTACGGTAGCGAAGGCAGCGAAAAAGTATGCGTCTCAATTCCCGAAAGTGAAGCTGTTTACCATTGACGCGCTGTTCGGCGGATGGACCAAGGCGCAAAAGACGCATTTCGCTGACGGCGGTTCGTTCGACCAGATTTATCAGCCAGGGAAAAGCTAAGGACGTGATGCGTGCTCAGTTCTAACCTATGCCTTCATGCTGTTCAGTACCATGGGAACGAGGGCGCCGCGACCGAACGTCTTGATCGAGGCACTCGTGGCGCCGCGATCGCAGCGCAGCGCAGCGCAGCATGATATCGGGAGGCGCACTATGTCGGACTTTCGCGTATTGATCGTTCCCGGCTTGCACGGTAGCGAACCAGAGCATTGGCAATCGCGCTGGCAGCGGCTATATCCGGCCTTCGAGCGTGTCGAGCAAGCCGATTGGGAAACGCCGGACTTAAATGTTTGGTCTGACCAACTGTTGCACGTATTGCGTCGTTCACCAAAGCCGACACTGGTGGTCGCGCACAGCTTTGGGTGTTTGGCGACTGTCCGCGCAGCCGGCTATGGCGCACCGAATTTGGCCGCCGCGCTCTTGGTCGCACCGGCCGATCCAGACAAATTCGGTCTCTCGGCCTCATTGGGCGCACGTCCATTGGCGAAACCGTCGTTGCTGGTCGGCAGCACGAACGATCCCTGGATGGCGTGTGAGCGAGCAAGCTTTTGGGCCAAAATGTGGGGCACGGATTTTCTTTGCGCCGGCGACTTGGGGCATATCAATGCCGAATCCGGTATCGGCGATTGGCTGTTCGGCCTCTCTTTGCTGGAACGGTTGCGCTTTGCGACCGCAATCCTATATTCGTAAATCGTCTATAAACATGCATAAAAATTCGTTCGCTTTATAACCATTCAATGTAATTATTCAACATCATTATTTGAATTGGTTATAAAGAGAGTCGAGATGCATGTAACAGTGACAACCCGCAGCAGGGCAAAAGGTGCATTTCGCGTGATGCCAGGTTTTGGCTTATCGCTGGGTTTCACGCTTTTTTATCTTGCATTGATCGTTCTTATTCCCTTGTCTGCGGTGTTTTTGAAAACATTCACCCTAACCTGGGATGCGTTCTGGAACGCTGTGACCTCCGATCGGGTAGTCGCTTCGTATAAACTGAGTTTTGGTGCATCCCTGGTTGCCGCTGTCTTCAATGTAGTATTCGGCGGCATCGTTGCATGGGTGCTGGTGCGTTATCGCTTCCCCGGCAAGAAGATCATCGACGCCTTGGTCGACTTGCCATTTGCATTGCCTACTGCGGTTGCCGGGATTGCGTTGACCGCTTTGTATTCCCCCAACGGCTGGTTCGGTCGCTACTTCGAGGCGGCGGGCATCAAGATTGCCTTCACGCCGTTGGGAATTGTGATCGCGTTGACATTCATCGGTTTGCCTTTCGTGGTTCGCACGGTACAACCGGTACTGGAGGATGTCGAGCGTGAACTGGAGGAGGCTGCCGCCTGCCTCGGCGCGAATCACGCGCAAATCTTTATTCGCGTAATCTTCCCTGCCATCATGCCGGCGCTGTTGACCGGTTTTGCGCTCGCGTTCGCCCGCGCAACCGGGGAATACGGCTCGGTTATTTTCATCGCCGGCAATATGCCGATGATTTCCGAGATTACGCCTTTGTTTATTGTCACCAAGCTGGAGCAGTACGATTACGCCGGTGCGACAGCCATCGCGGTTGTGATGCTGATCGTATCGTTTGCGTTGCTGCTGGCGATTAACTTATTACAGGCGTGGACCCGGAATCGCGGTCGCGCCAGGAAGTTCTGACATGAATACCGCCACTGTGCCGACCGCAGTGCCTGCCCTTGCGCCAACTCGGATTAGGCCCGTCCGACAAGTTGCGGCCACGCTGGAACCGCTTTGGGTGCGGGCTGGCTTGATCGGCATTGCGTTGATCTTCCTGACACTTTTTTTGTTTGTGCCATTGATTGCCGTGTTCGCCGAAGCGTTGAAGAAGGGGTGGGACAGTTATTTTGACGCAATTGCTGATCCGGATGCGTTGTCCGCAATCAGGCTGACCTTGTTGACCGCCGGCATCGCCGTACCCTTGAACCTGATATTCGGCGTCGCGGCGGCCTGGGCCATTGCGAAATTCGAGTTTCGCGGCAAGAGCATTTTGCTGACCTTGATCGATTTGCCGTTTTCCGTATCGCCGGTGATATCCGGATTGATCTACGTGTTGATTTTCGGCGCGCAAGGCTGGATCGGCCCGTGGTTGCGCGAGCATGACATTCGCATTCTTTTCGCCGTGCCGGGAATTGTGCTGGCGACTATTTTTGTGACCTTTCCTTTTGTTGCGCGCGAGCTTATTCCGCTGATGCAGTCGCAAGGCAGCGAAGAGGAAGAGGCGGCGCTGGTGCTCGGCGCATCTGGCTGGAGAACGTTCTGGCATGTGACGCTGCCGAATATCAAATGGGGCCTCTTATATGGCGTGATTCTATGCAATGCCCGCGCCATGGGGGAGTTCGGTGCGGTCTCGGTAGTCTCAGGTCATATTCGGGGCGAGACCAACACTATCCCGCTGCAGGTAGAAATTCTTTATAACGAATACAACTTTGCGGCAGCGTTCGCAGTGGCGTCGCTGCTGGCTTTGCTGGCGCTGGTGACGCTGGCTCTTAAATCGCTGGTCGAGTCGCGTTTGCACGACACTGCATCGGAACCGTCTGAACAGGAGCATTGATCGTGGCTATTGAAGTCAAAAACATCAGCAAGCGCTTTGCCAACTTTGCTGCGTTGGATGATGTATCGCTTAAATTTCCGGCAGGGGAATTGACAGCGTTGCTGGGGCCATCCGGTTGCGGCAAGACGACGTTGCTGCGCATCATTGCCGGCTTGGAACAACAGGATGTCGGGCAGGTGTTGCTGGATGGGGAGGATGCCTCTGATCGGCATGTGCGCGAGCGCCAGGTTGGATTCGTGTTTCAACACTATGCGTTGTTCAAGCACATGAACGTGTTCGAGAACATCGCCTTTGGCCTGAGGGTCAAGCCGCGCAACATACGTCCGTCGGAGGCCAAAATTCGTGAAAAGGTGAAGCAACTGCTGGAGTTGGTTCAACTCGATTGGCTGGCAGACCGCTTTCCGTCGCAATTGTCGGGTGGCCAGCGCCAACGCATTGCGCTGGCTCGCGCGCTGGCAGTGGAACCGCGCGTGTTGCTGCTGGATGAACCGTTTGGCGCGCTGGATGCCAAGGTGCGCAAGGAATTGCGGCGCTGGCTGCGGCGCTTGCATGACGATTTGCAGGTTACCAGCATATTTGTGACGCACGACCAGGAGGAGGCTCTGGAGGTTGCCGATCAAGTCGTGTTGATGAACAAGGGCAAGGTGGAGCAGATAGGAGCGCCCAAAGAGGTCTATAACCATCCGGCTTCGCCCTTCGTTTACGGCTTTCTAGGCAATGTGAACCTGTTTCGTGGCCGGGTGCACCAGGGCGTTCTGGAAACTGCGGGCGTCGCGTTCGACGCTCCGGAGCATGCGCAGGCGTTTGATGCGGAGGGTACCGGTTTTGTCCGGCCGCACGAGATTGAAGTGGATCGCTACGCAACCGGCGCTGAAGGCATCGTCGTGCAACTGCGCAGAGCGCATGCGATCGGTCCATTGGCGCAGCTCGAACTGGAGCGAGACGATAACGCCGAAATGATCGAGGCAGTCATTACCAGCGAGCGATTCGCGCAATTGAAATTGCAAGATGGGGAAACGCTGGTGATCCGTCCGAAACGCGTGCACGTGTTTGTCGAAAAGTGACTATTCAGCCGCTGGCGCGAGTAGGGAGTGCGTTTTGGGGAAATAGAATGCGCGAGCGATTCAAGGCAGTGCGAGGGGGATGCGCATGACGCCAG
>PKWO01000350.1 GCA_003132085.1 Oxalobacteraceae bacterium
GGGGTTCGCAGGGAAGCGCTGGGTCTCGCGCAACAGCGCGAAAGCGCAGAGACCCGCGAGCTTGAGTCATCGCTTAAGCGCGCTCCACTCGAAGTGCAAGCGCGCGAGGAAGCGCTTGCCAGAGCAGCGATGGAACAGGAGCACGAGTCGATTGCCCGTGCGCGGATTGAATCCGAACGGCGTGCGCTGGAGTCGATCCAGTTGCGTTTGCAAGCCGAAGTCGAGATGCGCGATGCGGCGGCGCGCCGCGAACATGTTGAAGAGCTTGCCGCAGTGGCAGCTCAGGCGAGGCGCGAGGCCGAAGAGCGCATTCGCATCGCTACCGAAGCCAGGATTCAGGTCGAACGGCAATTGCAGACGTCTGCGGTGGCTCGGGTTGAGGCTGAACATCAGGCTGACATGCAGGTCCGTGCCCGTTTGGCGGCAGAAGCGCAGGCGGTTGAGCAAGCGAAGCGGCGCGCGGCGGCCGAACAACAGGCTACCGCTGCCGCCCAGGTGCGTGGCGATGAGGAGCAACGTGCGCAACAACTCGCCAACCAGCGCGCTGAACTTGAGCGTGCCGGCGCCCAGATGGTGGCGGAGCGCAACGTGGCCGAGCAGGACGCACTGGCTGCCGTGGCCGAACAAGTTGAATCACGTCGCCGGGATGCCGACATTGCCACGCATAAGGCGCGCCAGGCACTGGCGCTGGCACGCGCCGAACACGAGCGGGCCGTGGTCGAAAAGCAAGCTCTGGCGGCGGCATTGCAGAAGCAGTGTGCGGAAGAAGATGCACGTGCCGCAGCGCACGCGCGGATAGCGGCAGATCAGGAGCATACCGAGTTGCTGCGCTTGCGGGTGGGGGTAGACGATGCGAATCGGGTTATACAGGAAACCGAATCCGCGGCAATCAAAATGGAAGTGGCGCAGGCGATGGCCCAGACCGAGCTGAAAAGCAAGGCTGCCGAGACCGCAGTGCTGAAAGCACGTGAGGCAGCCGACTTGGCGCGTTTGCAGCGTCAACGCGCGAACGATGAGCAGCAGGCACTTGAAATCCTGCAAGAGAAACTGGAGATCGAAAGAAAGCGCGCGATTGCGGTACAGGGCGTGGTCAAGGCAACCCATGAAAAACTCATCAGCGAGCAGGCCGCGTATGTTGAAACCGAGGCGCGTGAGCGCGCAGAGCGTGAGCAGGCGGCGCTGATGCGCAATCGCGAGCAGGCGGAGCGCGAGGCGTGTCAGTTGCGGGCCGCCGAGTGCACTGCGGCCAAACATACGTTGGCGCAGACGCAAACGCGGATCGACTTGCAGCGCAAGGCGGCGCAAACCGCTTTGCAGAAAGCGCGTGCGGTTGTCGATCTGAACCGGGTTGAAAGACAGCGCCTGGAAGCAGAACAAAAAGTACTTGCAGCCCTGCAGCAAAAGGTGCAGGCCGAGGAGGCCGTGCGGCTTGAGGCCGAAGCCCGCGCGCTGGTCGATCAGCAGCACGCGGAGCTCATGCGCATGCGTGAACGCACGGAACATGAGGCGCGTCTGGCTGCAGAGGAAAAATACGCCGCCGATCGGCAGCATGCCGCGATGAATGCGGAACAGGCCGAACAACAACGGAAGATTGCCGACATCGCCGTAGCCAAAGCCCGCGCAGCAAGCGAATTGCTGTTTGCCGAAAAGGAGCGCGAGGCAGCCGAACAACAGGCCCTGGAGTCGCTCCAAAGAAAGGTGGCGGCAGAAAACAGCGCTCGCTTGGAGGCGGACGGAAGAGCGCGCGTTGAGCAGCAGGAACTGGAAGCGATACAGGAAAAAGCGCGAGTTGAAGAACTGGCGTGCCGGGAAGCCGAACAACGTGTTGCAACACAACGCGACGCGACCATGCTGATCGCACAACGCCTGGAAGCAGAAGTTGAGGCGCGCAGCGCAGAAGAAGCGCGTGTCGCTGCCGAGCGCCTGGCGCTTGCGGCGGCACAGGAGCGGCTGCAAATCGAAATCAGCGCGGGCCTGGAAAATGACGCGATGCGCATCAGGAACGAACATCAGCAAGCGGAAGCCGAGCAGGCCGCGCGCGAACTGATCGGCCGAATGACCCAGCAAGGCGAGCACTGCCAGGATTGGCGTGATCGGGCCGAAGCAATGCTGGCGGAAGCGCCGGCACCGGTGGCGTTCCGTCCAACCAGGCGTGTAACCAAGGCGACGGCCACGGTGTTGACTTGCATGGCGATGGTTGCCGGTGCGCTGGGTGCGGCCACCTGGACTACCGGCGGGGTCGGATTTGGCGGCAAATCGGCATTAGCGGATGCCGTGGTGGTGAGGCCGGTTACCCATGCGGCAGAAGTCCCGGCGGCTTCGGTGCAGACGGCAGGCAGCGCGGCAGGCGACGCGACCGGACTGCACATGTCCTTCGCGCTTTCCGCACCGCCGCCTGCAACCGTGATGGAGTAGGGCGTATCACAGGCGCAACGCGTCCCCCTGCGCCATGACGGCGCGGCAGCACGCGGTCAAGGTTATTCAGGCCGCAGCTTTTCAGGCGGCAATTATTCAGGCAACGGGTTAGGCGTCGAGCCCGGTCCGGATGTTGCGCAAATAGCGCGAGCGCTGGTGATTCCGATGGGAAACCATGGCCGGCCAGCGATCTCTCAACAGTCGCTTCGCTAAGGGCATCGACGATTGGCCGCTCTTTTTCGGTCGGTGTCATCAAGCTGTCACATTAAGTACTTATCGTCTGCATTCCGCGCATCTCAAATCGTACTTCAATTGGTAAGGATCCGTTCCTGTCTGGCAGGAAATGGCTGCTTCACTGCCGCCTAAAAGTACCGGCACGCCGGCTATAAAGGCATAATGGCGAAAAAGGCCGGATACTTGACGGCTTTCCGGAATTCAGTTTTTGACGCAAAAAAGAATGCTGGGAAGGTTGGGAACGCCGGGATCAGGTTCACAAATTAGTAGATTCAGACGAGAGGATGGAATGTTTGCTGCAGTAGATTTGGGTTCCAATAGTTTTCGCCTGCATATTGGCCGGCACGACGGCGAGACAATTCGGATATTGAAGAGCGCGCGCGATCCAATTCGCTTGGCGGCGGGGCTGGATAGCCGCAGCAATATGACCGAATCGGCGATGCAAGGCGCATTGGAGTGCCTGACCCGGTTTAACGCCATTTTGAACACTTATCCGCTTCATGCGGTGAGGGTGGTGGCTACCAATACTTTGCGCGTCGCCAAGAACGCGGCGGCATTTCTGCCGCTGGCCGAAAAAGCGGTCGGATACCCAATTGAAATCATTTCTGGTGAAGAAGAGGGCCGACTGATTTATATGGGTGTCGCCAGCACGCTTTCTGCGTCGAATGAAAAACGGCTGGTACTGGATATCGGCGGCGGTTCCACCGAGTTGATTCTTGGGCAGGGGCAGGAGATCGAGCGCGTCGAGTCGTTCAGCATCGGCAACGTCAAGCAAAGTCTTTCTTTTTTTCCCGGCGGACGCGTGGACGCCGCATCATTCGATGCCGCGATACTTTCCGCGCGCAGCCATTTCGAAGACGCTGCCCCGCCTTATTATCCGCAATACTGGAGCAGCGCCTACGGCTCTTCCGGCACCATCCGTTCGATTGCCGATGCGATAGCAAAAAATAATCTGGGCGACGGCACGCTTTCCAGCACCAGCCTGGAAGCGCTCAAGTTGCGCTTGATTCAGTTCGGACACGCGAGCCGGATTGATTTGCTGGGCATGAAGCCCGATCGCGCTGCGGTCATGGTCGGCGGATTGGCAATTCTGATCGGCGTGATGCAGGAATTAGGCATCAATAAAATGACGCCCATTGAGGCTGGTTTGCGCATGGGCGTGCTGTGGGACTTGCAATGGCGTGCCACCAAACGCGATCGGCGTGAGCAGTCGGCGCGCAGTTTCCTGCAGCGTTTCCATGCGGACGAAGGCCGCGCGAAGCGCGTGGCCGATGCCGCCGGGTTATTGTATGGGCAGCTTAAGCCGAGTAGCGATACCTATACGCGCTACTTATACTGGAGCGGCTTGTTGCATGAGGTCGGTCTAGCGGTTTCTCAAAGCGGTTACCATAAACATGCTGCGTATCTGATTGAAAACGCCGATTTGCCGGGATTTACCACCCGGGAGCAGCGGATCATGAGTACGCTTATCCTGGGGCAAAAAGGCAATCTGCGCAAAGTGAGCGAGGCGTTGGCGGACATTGATCTCGCCAAGGCGATATTGGCTTTGCGTCTCGCGGTAATGTTCATGCATTCGCGGATTGAGGTTAATTTGGATGAACTCCGCCTGAGGATGAAGAGCAAAATCGATCTGGAAATCAGGAGCGGCTGGTTCATGCACCATCCTACCGTGTCATTCTGGATGGAAAAGGAGAAAGAATGTTGGAATGAAGTTGGCATTGATTTCACGATCAAGATCAACGCCTGATGAGCAAGCAGTGCTTGGCTCGGCTCGAAATGCATATTCGGGCAATCTTCAGCCAAGAGTAGCGAGTGCAAGCCGGACCGTTATCCCGCTTACGACTGTTTGGTAAATCGTCGTCAAATCGTCCTTTCTTGCGGCGATCCTGATAATGGTATATATTATTTATATTATTAACTAAAAAGGTAAAATTCATGCCAAGAGCCGCCGCAGTGAAAAAGCCAGTAGTGAAGCCCGCATCGGCGGTCGCGCCGAAGAAGCCGGTTGCGGCAAAATCCGTAGCCGGAAAAGCGGTTGCCAAACCCGTCAAGGCGCCGATTGCGCCGAAGGCGGCAGCCAAGCCAGTCGCACCGCGGGCGGCAGCCAAACCGGTCGAGCAGCCGAAAGAAAAAGTCAAAAAGGCCAAGCTGGTAAGGGATAGTTTTTCGATGCCGGAGTCCGAATACGCAATACTCGGCGCGGTAAAAAAAGCCTGCCTGAAGGCCGGCATTGAAGTCAAAAAGAGTGAATTGTTGCGCATCGGCGTGGCACTTATCCAAAAAATGGACGTTGCAGCGCTGAAAGTTGTGCTTGCTGGTTTGTCACCACTCAAAGCTGGGCGCCCGAAGCAGGATAAGTAAACTTCTTCGCTAAATAGTTGCTTTTGCCGGGGCCACAGCCTCGGCAACAGGTGCGTTTGTCGCCGGTTACCTCACTGATGACCGGCATTTCCATGTCTTGGTAGTGTTGTCATGTCACAAAAATGACATCGGACTGTCATTTTGCTGAAGCAATCTGCGGTTACGCTTTCGTCGTCATCATCAATAGGACGATAAATGCGACTACTGACCAGCCCCGCAGAGGCAAATCCCGCGCAATCGAAATTAACGCTGAGTCTCGCCAGCACTGCAGAAGAAGTAAGCGAGGTGCAGCGCTTGCGCTACAAAGTGTTCGTTGAAACGATGGGACTGTCGGCATTAATGAACGCAGAGGAAATCGACTGCGACGAATTCGATTCCTATTGCGATCATTTGATCGTGCGCGATTCCAGAACCCTTGAAGTGGTTGGCACTTACCGCGTGATGAGCCCGAACGCCGCACGGGAAATGGGCCGGTTTTATTCCGAGCAAGAGTTTGATTTAAGCCGCTTGAACAACCTGCGCGGCAGTATTGCAGAAGCCGGGCGCGCCTGCATACACCCGGACTATCGCAGCGGCAGCGTCATCATGATGCTATGGGCCGGATTGGCGGCTTTCATGAAGAAGGAGCATTGTCAGTACCTGATCGGCTGCGCCAGCGTTAGTTTGGCCGATGGCGGACACAACGCGGCCGCGCTCTATCATGCGCTCAACGACACGAATATGTCGCCCTCCGAGTACCGTGTGACCCCGCACCTCCCTTTCCCGATCGAAGAGCGCGAGGCCGGCCATGTGGCCCAGGTTCCTCCGCTGATCAAGGGGTATCTGCGTAGCGGCGCGTGGGTATGCGGCGAACCGGCGTGGGATCCCGATTTTCATAGTGCAGATTTCTTCCTGCTGTTGCCTCTGACGAAACTGGACAACCGGTACGCCCGCCATTACCTGAAAGAGACGAGGTCAGCATGAAGCCGAGAGACCAATTTTTGGACGCAGCTTTTCTGAGTTCCGAAGTTGGGGCCAGCAAACGCGAACCCATACGTTTTCGCGCGATCTGGATGTCAGACATCCATTTGGGCACGACCGGATGCCAAGCCGGGAGACTGCTTGAGTTCCTGCGTGCTACCGAGTCCGAGACGCTCTACCTGGTTGGCGACATCGTCGACGGCTGGCAATTGA
The DNA here is from genome assembly GCA_003132085.1 of Oxalobacteraceae bacterium. Classification (GTDB taxonomy): domain Bacteria; phylum Pseudomonadota; class Gammaproteobacteria; order Burkholderiales; family Burkholderiaceae_D; genus PKWO01. The sequence goes on from PKWO01000350.1 coordinate 6,184, forward strand.
AGCGTCGCTGGTATTGGGATCAAACCCACAACAATATTGTTCAGGCAGTCTTGAAAAAGGCCAAGAAGGGCACGGAAGTGATCTTCGTTCCTGGCAATCACGATGAAGCGATACGCCAGTTTATCGATCTCGATTTCGGCGGCATCCGCGTGCGTGACGAATTGGTGCATACGACCGCGCAAGGAAAACGCATGCTGGTGCTGCACGGCGACCGGTTTGACGGTGTCATCGCCTGCGCCAAATGGTTGGCATATGTGGGCGACAACCTCTACACGCTGATCCTGACATTCAATCAATGGTTCAACGCGTGGCGGGCGCGCGTCGGCCTTCCATACTGGTCGCTGTCGCAGTACCTGAAGTCGAAAGTCAAAAATGCCGTGAACTACATATCCTCATTCGAGGAGGCGTTGGCCGACGAGGCCAAAAAACGCGGTCTCGACGGGGTCATTTGCGGACATATTCACAAACCGGAAATTCGCCAAATCAATGGCGTTACCTATTGCAATGACGGCGACTGGGTCGAAAGTCTGACCGCGCTGGTGGAAGATCATTCAGGTGAATTGAGGTTGGTGACCTGGCAGGAGATCGTTATGCACCAAAAGCCGAAAGTGGCCGTCGACGCCGGAGAATTATGCGTATCGCCGTCGTAACGATGCTTGGGAGCCGCACAAGTTGACGGAGTTGTCGACAGGCTGATAGCGACTGTCGAATGCGGCGACGCATGGGCTTTGGAAGCGGTGAGCGTTGCGCCTGAACCTGGCTGCTGATCCTGCTTTGAATGCGTGTATCCGTATTTGAAGAGTCCAAAGCGCCGAATTGTTGTATCCTAATCGCCAACGTGCACGGCCTGAACGCACACAACTTGGCGATGACGATGATGAGACAAGATCCGCGCTTTCCTAATTTGTTCATCCTGAGGCATCCGCTTATCCAGCACAAGTTAAGCCATATGCGGGAAAAAGAAGCGTCCACGCGCAGCTTCAGGTCGTTGTTGCGTGAGATTACGCTGTTGATGGGGTATGAGATCACGCGCGATCTGCCGCTCACGACCAAACCGATAGAAACGCCGCTGGAAGCAATGGATGCCCCTGTCATCGCCGGCAAGAAATTGGTTGTGGTGCCGGTATTGCGCGCCGGAATCGGCATGAGCGACGGCTTGCTGGATTTGATTCCGTCCGCCCGCGTCGGTCACATCGGGGTTTATCGGGATGCGGACACCTATCAGCCGGTCGAGTATCTAGTGCGTTTGCCCGATCTGGCGGACCGCAGTTTCATTGTTTGTGATCCGATGCTGGCAACCGGAAATTCCGCGGTGCATGCAGTGAATGTGCTGCGCTCCCGCGGCGTATTGGAGGAACAGATCAGGTTCATGGCGCTGGTAGCCGCGCCGGAAGGCGTATTCGTATTTCAGGCGGCGCATCCGAAGGTCAAGTTATATATTGCGGCGCTCGATTCCCATCTCAACGAGCACGCCTATATTGTTCCGGGCCTGGGGGACGCCGGCGACCGGCTGTTCGGTACCAAATGAGTTGCGGTCCAGCTAGTGAAATGCGCCGGATTATTTACTTAACCACCAAGTCCGGCGCCATCACCGCTTTCAGATACGTCGTCGAGACGTCGCCGCGATCTTTTTGACCTATCCACAGCGCGGCCGATTTCCGTATGGTCCAATCCTGCACCGTGCCGGTGAGAATCAGCGCTGCCACCCTGCCTAAAGTTGGTTGATGCCCGACGATCAACACCGGCTCGCGGCCTTCCGGCCAGTTGACGATGCCGAGGATGCTCTCTGCAGTGGCATCCGGGGCCAATCCCGGATGGATCTTGAATTTCCGCCCCAGCGCTTCGGCTGTTTGCACCGTGCGGCGGGTTGGGCTCACCAATATCTTGCACGTATTGGGCAAGGTCTGGTCAAGCCATTCGGCCATCTTCCACGCCTGCTTATGACCTTTTGCGGTGAGCGCACGGCCCTCGTCCGGTTCGCCCGGTTCGGCCTCTGCATGACGCCATAGAATGAGTTCCATATTCCGATTGCATTAAGTGGACGGGGGAGGAGCCAGGGTTTGCATCAGATACTGTTGGGCGCTAAAAGGTGCTTGCCGGGAGCGCAGTTTGCGCCTTTGGTACTGGCCATTGGAATCCAGTTCCCAGGCGTTGGAATTGTCTTTCAGGTATGGGTGCAAGCCTTCGGTAATCACGCGTTTCTTTAATGCTTTGTCCAGAACGGGAAAGGCGACTTCAATCCGACGGAATAAATTTCGGTTCATCCAGTCCGCGCTGGCGAGGTAGACATTGTGCGCCAGATCGTTGCGGAAATAAAAGATGCGGCTGTGCTCCAGGAA